>CABQZS010000078.1 GCA_902468695.1 uncultured Collinsella sp. | reverse complement strand
GCCGATTCCCGTCATCGCGAGCGGCGGCGTGGGCACACTCGAGCATTTTGCCGAGGGCGTGATCGAGGGCGAGGCCGACGCCGTGCTGGCGGCGAGCGTCTTTCACTTTGGAACCTTCAGCATTCGTGAAGTCAAAGAGTATATGGCCTCTCAAGGTATTCCTGTGAGGCTGGACTTCTAATGCTGCGGCTTGCCCAGGCACCGCATCTTGCCGCTCAAACCGTCGCTCGCGTACCAAAGTACGCGTCGCTCCTCTTTCGCGGCAACCTGCGGCACCTGGACAACCCTCGCCGACCTGTGGGGTTTACGGTAATTACTTGGGAGAAATGATGACTGAGGTAATAGAAGCGTCTGATCTTAAATACGACGCCCGCGGGCTGATTCCCTGTGTGGTTCAGCAATATGACACCGGCGAGGTGCTTATGGTTGCTTGGATGAACGAGGAGTCGGTGGGGCTGACGCTCAAGACCGGGACCACGTGGTTTTGGAGCCGCAGCCGCCAGGAGCTCTGGAACAAGGGTGCGACGAGCGGCAACATGCAGGAGGTCAAGGAGCTCTGGGCCGATTGCGATAGCGATACGCTACTGGTCAAGGTCGACTCGCCGGGTCCGGCCTGCCACACCGGCAACCGTACCTGCTTCTTTAAGCGCGTGGAAGGGGGAGTGCGATGAAAGTCGTGACGCCGTTCGAGGTCGCCGACTGCAACACCGAGCTCCTCCGCGCGGGCGTGCCATGCCACGTGCACCTGACTGATGCCTGCGGGGCGCAGTCGCTTTGGCTCGAGGCCGAGAAGGAAAGGCTCGATGAGGCCCATGCCGTCATCGTCGAGTTCTTTGAGAAAAAGGGCGCAAAGCCTCGGTTCGATGAGACCGGTACCTACTTTACGCTGCAGTAACGAGAGGAAATAACCATGGGAGTCAGAACAGCTAACGTGCAGCCGGGAAATATCGGTGAGACACTGACGGGGCTGGCCGAGGTGATTCACGGTCGTCGCGACGCGTCGCCGCAGGAGAGCTATACCGCGCGTCTGTTGACCGACGTCGAGGATGAGCTGCTCAAGAAGCTTGCCGAGGAGGCGAGCGAGGTGATCATGGCCTGCAAGGATAACGACCATGACCACATTCGCTATGAGGCCGGCGACCTGGTCTACCACCTGCTCGTGACGCTCGAGCGCTACGGCATCACCCTCGACGAGCTGGCCGGCGAACTCAACGCTCGCCGCCACTAGTCTTAGGCGAGGGGTGTGGGTTCCCATTCGCCGGTGGGGTGGGGGATATCGAAGGCTCGGTAGCCGCAGCCGTAGGCGTGTGCCTGGGCCTCGCGGATGTTCCGGCAGATGTCGCAGGCGCGGTGCGCGTCCGAGCCAAAAGTAATCGGCACCTCGGCATGGGCAAAGCGACGCAAAAGCCCGGTCGCGGGATAGTAGCCGTCCAGGCCCTTGCGCGGTGCGGCGGTCGAGACCTCAACACGGCGGCCCGTATCGTGGGCGCACTCGGCCATCTGCTCCCAAAACGGCGCGGGGTCAAAGTCGGGTGCAAAGCCGTCCTTCGAAAAGCGCATGACCAGGTCGGGGTGGGCCATTACATCAAAGTTGAGCGAGCTTTCGCAAGCACGGCACCAGTCGTCGACGTAGCGCTCCCACACGCCGCGCACGCCCAGGTTTTCCCAAACGTGCAGGTCGGTGTCGTCGTCGATCCAACCGCAAAGGGAATCGGGTGTATCGGGGCGAGCGACGTTTTCCGTTTTCGCCGTACCCGCGGCACCGGTCATGATATCGCCTGGGTTGCCAATCCAATGCACGCTGCCAAGGCGTACGACGGCGCCCTGGGACCAGCGCTCTACCAAGGGCTCGCAACCCTCGTACCAATCGCATTCAAAACCGTAGATAAAGGTGAGCTCCGGAGCGATCTGCGCGGCGAGTTTGCGGGCGTCCTCAAAGGCCAGACGATGTGCCGTCAGGTCACTCTCGACAACCTGTACTTCGCAGTTGGCGTCCATGCTGACGGGCAGGGTGAGGTGATCGGTCGAGACCATGACGCGGCAGCCGGCCGCAGCAGCGGCGCGAACGTTGTCCTCAAACGAGGCATGTCCGTCCGAAAACGAGGTGTGGGTGTGGCAATCGACCAGCGGGCATGCGGGCATGGCGACTCCTTTGCATTTGGCGAATCCGCTCCATTGTAATGTTGCAGCTCTCAACACGCCGCGCACGCCGGAGCTCGAAATCGATTGGAAAGGCTGCGCGGCGCGCGGTGCGGACTCGCTTGCTTTCAAAACATGTACGTCAGCCTCCAAAACCGACAAAAAATGACGTATTTGGAGGCTGATGTACATGTTTGGATAGGGGCGAGGACGATCCCAGCGCACGCCGACGTCCGCGACGGGCAAAAGTCCCGCCCATCCCATGATGCCGCCCCCACACCGTTCGCGATGTGCTAGCGTTTGAGTGAACAAAACGAGCCCGCGCGGAAAGGATCCGGACCGTATGCCATGCGATAGCACATCCTCGCTGTCACGCGAAATCGATGCGCCCGAAACCATCGTCAAGCTGGAGTGCGACATCGACGATGCGTCGCCCGAGGTGCTTGCTTACGCTGCCGATAGTCTGCGCAAGGCCGGCGCCCGCGAGGTGCATTGGTTGCCTCTCTACTGCAAAAAAGGTCGCCCCGGCTGGCAGCTGCAGGTAATCTGCGCCCACGAGGACATCGACCGTCTGCAGACGATCATTTTTTTGGAAACCACGACCAACGGCATTCGTCGCCAGGTGATGGAGCGCGTTTGCTTGCCACGTCGCTTTGAGCAGGTGGCGACGCCTTGGGGCGAGGTGTCTGTTAAGGTGGCCACCCTGCCCGACGGCAGCGAGCGCGCGGCTCCCGAGTACGAGGATTGCGCCCGTCTTGCCCGCGAACATGGCGTGCCGCTCCAACGCGTGATGCAGGCGGCTCAGAGCGCGGCGCTGCGATTCGAGTAACACGGTAGATGGGCTCCACATCCGCGGACCCCGTATTCAACCCCCCCCATCAACCCCACTTCGAAAGGACTCCCCATGAAATACCTCATCGCCTCCGACATCCACGGCTCGGCATACTGGACCGAGCGCCTGGTCGCCGCCATCGAATCCGAGCAACCCGACCGCATCGTTCTGCTGGGCGACCTGCTCTACCACGGCCCGCGCAACGACCTGCCGCGCGACTACGCCCCCAAGCGTGTGATTCCGCTGCTCAACGCCCTGGCCGACCGCATCATCGCGGTGCGCGGCAACTGCGACGCCGAGGTCGACCAGATGGTGCTCGACTTTCCCGTCATGGCCGACTACGTCACGCTGTTCGACGAGACTGGCCGTGAACTGTTCCTGACGCACGGTCACATTTTTGGCGCCGGTATGCACAACAGCGTCGACCACGCGCCCGCGCTGCCCGAGGGTTCCGCGCTCGTCTACGGTCACACGCACATCAAGGTCAACGAGGCGAGCGAGGAGCATCCTGGTCTGTGGCTCTTCAACCCCGGCAGCGTGAGCATCCCCAAGGACGGCACGCACAGCTACGGCATCTACGAGGGCGGCGCGTTCCGCCACGTGGTCATGGAGGAGGAGTAGCCATGGCCGAGCATATGGATCAGCAAAATGCCGAGGGTTCGCGTGACCCGTCGACGTTGGTCGATGCGTCGGCCGAGCTGCAGCATCTGGTGCAGACCATCTGGCGCCTGCGTCAGCCCGACGGCTGCCCGTGGGACCGCGAGCAGACGCACCGCAGCATTGGCAAAAACATGATCGAGGAGGCCTACGAGGCGCTCGACTGCATCGAGGCCGACGATGCCACGCATCTGCGCGAGGAGCTGGGCGACGTGCTCATGCAGGTAGTGTTGCATGCGCAGATCGCGGCGGACGCCGGCGAGTTTACGCTGGCCGACGTGGCGCGCGATATCGACGCCAAGCTCATTCGCCGCCATCCGCACGTGTTTGGCGATGTGGATGCCGACAACTCTGACGAGGTGCTCAAGATTTGGGACGAGGTCAAGCTTGCCGAGAAGGCCGCCAAGGACCAAGCCGTGGCGGCAGGCGAGGCCGCGCCCGAGGGTCTGCTCGACGGCGTGCCCACGCACCTGCCGGCGCTGATGCAAGCGCAAAAGGTCTCGCGCAAGGCGGCTGCCGTGGGCTTTGAGTGGGAGACGGTCCAGGATGTGTGGGACGAGGTTGCCGAGGAGCGTGCCGAGTTTGAGGCCGAGGCTCCCGGAACGCCCGAGCGCGAGATGGAGTTTGGCGACCTGCTCTTTGCCCTAGTCAACGTTGCGCGCAAAGAGGGGATTGACGCCGAGAGCGCCCTGCGTGCCAGCACGGCAAAGTTCCGCCGCCGCTGGGCCGCGATGGAGCAGATGGCGGCTGATGCCCACGTCGATCTTGCCGAGCTTTCGACCCATGGCCTCAACGACCTGTGGGACGCAGCAAAGGCAGGGAAGTAAGACTGCGGGAACGACGGACTGACATGTCTTATCGTTCCCGCTAAATTTTTCGAAAAACAATTGTATCCCTCGGCTAACTTAGGGCATAATGCAAAAAGTGCGACATGGCTAACTTACGGAGGCGCACCGATGGTGCACAGTCGGCCAGTCGCTTGCATCAACTACGTTTCCAAGTGAGAGGGAGACAACATGAGCGATATTTTGGATGTCTACGGTCGCGAGGTGCTCGACAGCCGCGGCAACCCCACCGTCGAGGTCGAGGTCGTGCTCGAGGACGGCAGCTTCGGCCGCGCGATGGTGCCTTCGGGCGCTTCGACCGGTGCCTTCGAGGCATGTGAGCTGCGCGACGGCGACAAGGGCCGCTATCTGGGCAAGGGTGTCTCGCAGGCCGTCGAGCACGTCAACAACGAGTGCGCCGATGCCGTCGTGGGCCTCGACGCCTTCGAT
>CABQZS010000077.1 GCA_902468695.1 uncultured Collinsella sp. | reverse complement strand
GCAAGTCCATCGACCAGCTCGCCCGCGAGGTCATTCGCGGCGACTGGGGCAACGGTGCCGACCGCCGCAACCGCCTCACCGCAGCCGGATACGACTACGACGCCGTGCAGGCTCGCGTGAACCAGCTGCTCTAATCATAGACCGGTGTTCACCACGAGGATGCCGAAGCCCCTGCGTAGACCGTAGGCGTAGGTGTTCGCGCTAACTCGCACGTAGCCCGCCATTTTGGTTGAGAAAGCTCCCAAGAATGGGAGCTTTTTTGTTTTGAGTCCCTTACAAGCAAATACGGTGGAGGAGGAGGGATTCGAACCCGCCAGGGCGCGGAGCGTAAAGAAAACGCGCCAGTGGCGCGTTTTTAGCGCAGCGCGGTCGGCGCAAGCCGACCGGATAAATTTTGAGCTCCGCTCAAAATTTGGACATCCCTCCTATTCAGCCACGCCCCCATCGCGTTCAGCATCAACCCAGATCCCCAAACATGTACACCACCCTCCAAAAACGATATTTTTCGATATCTTTGGAGGCTGATGCACATACTTGAAACCTATGACCGCACCCAGTCCCGACCGTTTGCCGAGCAATAGGGTCGCAATCGGCGTCGAACATGTACTATGTACGGGCATTGTCTAAACCCGTAACTCAAAGGACCCCATCTTGCCCGTCGTCGCCGCTATGACCATTACCTCGCATGCATCGGATGCCATGGTCGCTATTCCGTTTTGGCTCGAGATGTTCGCTGTTGTCGCTGCATCGATCTCGGGTGTGCTGGTTGCGCGCGAGCACAAGCTCGACCTGGTGGGCGCGGTCGCGCTCGCGGTGGTCTGCGGTCTGGGCGGCGGTCTTTTGCGCGATATGACGCTGCAGGTGGGCAACGTCTACATCCTCAACCAGCCGATGGCACTCCCGCTTTCCATTGCCACGGCAGCCATCATCTATATTTTCCCGGCAATCGTCGACAAACCCGAAAAACTCATTCCCCTGCTCGACATCATCTCGGTCGGCATCTACGCCGCCACTGGAGCAGACAAGGCGCTAGTCTACGGCTTTGCGCCGGCGGTGTGCATCATGATGGGCTTCTTCACCGCGGTGGGCGGCGGAATGTTGCGCGACGGCTTTATGGGCGTGGTTCCGGGCATTTTCCAACGCACTAACTTTTATGCCATCGCCGCCATCGCCGGATCGGCAAGCTATGTAAGCCTCGTTATGAGTGGCTTGGTCAGCAATGTCGTCGCGTTGGTCGTATGCGTTGTCGTGACCATGGGTCTGCGCTGGCTCTCACTGCGCTTTGACATCAAAAGCCCCACTGAAGAAGATATCGCGCGCTTCTTGCACCGTAAAAAGTAGACAGTGCGGAACAACCCTTCGAAATGCAACCGAGAGGTTCTTTTAGAGCGCCCACGCGTTGGGTACCCTGTTAGATATATGCCGAGTATCTAACGAAGGATTCACTATGCCCTGCAATCAATTCCCGTTGACCCAGCGCCGTAAAGCATGGGGCCGCATCACCATCCTATTCGCGCTCATCGCGCTGGCGATCACCGTGCTTCCAACGGCGTCGTTCGCCGGCACGGACACCGCAGGAAACGTACTTGCGACCGACAATGACGTCGATCCGTCTGGCGTCGAGGGTGACCTGTACTGGGCCGGCCAGGCCCTCAACTTAGACGATGCGTCCATTGACCGCGATATCATCGCCGCGGGCGATACCTTCTCTATCCGCGACTGCACGGTGGGCGGCGCCGTCCGCTTGGCGGCACGCACTATCGATATCGCCAAGACCACGGTTGATGGCAGCGTCACGGTCGTCGGTCAGCACGTTGTGCTCAATTCCGACAGCACCGCCAACTGTTTTTACGCGATAGGCGAGACGGTTGCCTTGCGCGGCTCTACCAAGTCGGCAGCGCTTGCGGGCGACACGGTGACCATCGATGGCACCGTCGAGGGCGATGTCGAGGTTTGGGCCGACAAGCTCATCCTGGGCAAGAACGCCCACATCACCGGCACCGTGAACGCGCACGTCTCCGAGGACCCCGAGCGTGCCGCGGGAGCCGAGGTCGGTGCGCTCAAGATCGACCGCACCGAGAACGAGGATACTTCCACCGCTAACGATGTCATCGGCGGTATCGTCGCCGCGGCACTCTCGACCTGCTTTGTCGCTCTGCTGCTCGAGCTCGTCTTTCCGCGCGCGACCGCCAGCGCCGCCGGCATGCTCCACCAGCGCCCCACGCCCCTGTGGGTGAGCGGTCTTCTGGGTACGATTGCTATCGCCCCCGCCGTCCTACTGCTGATTATCTCTATCGCTGGCCTGTCGCTTGCCGGAGCCCTCTTGTGCGGCGTTATCGGCATCGCGTTGGTGTCGAGTGCCTTTGCGGGATGCGCGATTGCACGCATGGTCGGACACAGCCAGAACCGCTACGCCATGGCAGCCGTTGGTGGCGTAATCGCAGGCGCCCTCACGGGGCTTCCCCTCGTAGGCGGCTTCATCAGCGGCGTGGCCTTTGTCTTTATGCTCGGCTACATCATCCAAATCATCTGGCACAACGCCCACCTCAAACCGCAACAGCCGGCTAACACGCCAGGACTCCCCACCGCTTAGCCGCCAAACCACTACAAAGGGGCCAGGCGCCTTTGTGGTGGTACACAAACGAAGCGGGGCACCCGATCACATTCGACTGGGCGCCCCGCTTTTTCATGTCTCATATTGATAGTTAAGACGAACAGCTACTCCTCAGAGCCGTCGTCGCGCTTACGGCTACGGATGAGATGCGCCACGCCAATGCACAGCACCGCGCCGCCAGCGATCCAAGTGAAGGTCACGCCGTTAAGGCCGGTGAGGGGAAGATTGGAGCCCTTCTTGTTCTTGACGATGAGAGTGACGGTGCCGTCGTTGACTGACGGGGTAACCAAAGTGGAGTCATTCTGTTCCGCGGTTACCTTCAGCGTATTCGGAGCAGCGTTTCCAACAAGCGTCTCGCCCTCGAGTTTATCAAGGCCCTCGGCAGTAATGGTGAAGGTAAAGTCGGGCAGCGTGTTGTAGCCAGGGTTACTGTTCTCCACCTCGTGCACCGTGTAGATACCAGCATCGAGGCCCGTTACGCTGATCTCACCATTCTCATTGGTTTTAAACTTGTGTTCAGTACCGCCAAGCGAACCGTCCTCCTGAACAAACTGCGTGCCCACAGTACCAGATGCAAGCTCATCGGCGCCCGTAGCCTTGATAGTAAACTCAACGTCCTTGAGCTTCGTACTGCTGTCGTCAAAATCCTCCTTGACAAGCTGAAGCGCGTAGGTGTAATCGCGAACGGTATCGGGCACAGACTCACCCTTTCCTCCGCTCATGGGATTGTTGGAATAGATGAGCTTAACTTCGTTGTCGTTACCTCTGCCGCCAACGGTAACCTTCTCAATCTTCGCGGGATTGAGTTTTGCTAAGTAAGTGACGACGACCCTGGAGTCCTTGGTGATGCCAATGGCAGAGGAACCAGTCTTGGCG
This sequence comes from uncultured Collinsella sp., assembly GCA_902468695.1. Lineage (GTDB taxonomy): Bacteria > Actinomycetota > Coriobacteriia > Coriobacteriales > Coriobacteriaceae > Collinsella. The sequence goes on along the minus strand of CABQZS010000077.1, from coordinate 1,970 downwards.
GTCACAGCCTTCAAATCATTAAACTTAACCGTCAGAACATTATTGTTGCCAGTCGTATTGTATTCAACCGCGCCCGCGGGAAGGTTTACCTCGGTTCCACTCGTATCCTCGTTGTTCGCATAAACCGTAACATGGACCGAATCTTTGTCGGCAATCAGGCCAGCAGACAGTTCGTCGTAGAACTCATAGTAGTAAGTATTAAACGAGGCTACATTTTCGGCGACGGTGCCGGTCAGCTGATATTGAACATTCTGGCCAACCTGTGAGTCAGCCTTGTCGGCCCAATGGCTGCCGGGCTTGTCGTCCTTAATCTTCTTTGTAACCGTAGGAATACCAGTCTTCTCGGCAACCTCAACAGCGCTGCCGCCCACAACAGCGAAGATCGGCGAGGTGCCAGTCTGCATCTGCCCAGAATAGTTGTCCTTACCACCGATAGAACCATTGTCCGTCAGGAAGAGATAATAGCCAGAGTTCTCAAAAGAAACTGGGCCATCCGCGGCGAAAGCAGCGCTAGTAGCCCCCTTTGGCTTGGTAGGTGTAGTACCCTTGAGCAAGTCAGCAATCTTATCGAGCAGATCGCCATTATTTACGACCCCAGAAGCGCTCTGGAGATTTGCGGCCATCCATTCGGCAACGTTCTGCGCGGTGGGTTTGGTGGGAAGCTGTGACTCGGATGGATCGTTCTCAATGCTTTTCTTGATGGCGTCAATAATCTGGTTCTGGATTTGCACATCTTCGATAGCCCATGTGACATCAGAAACAACTTTTCTGCCTGAGCCGTTCTCATCGTCCACCTTGGCATTAAAAATTTGATAGGCAACGAACTGAGTCTTTTTGTTCGGATCAGTGGCATCCTTGTTATTTGCATTTTGCGTGATGGTAATGCTATTGGCCTCAGTCGTCGCGCCCTCAGCCGCAAACGCCATGGTCACTGACGCCATCACACCGCCGAAGCTCAAAGCTGCAGTAAGTCCGGCGGTTACTGCCAGGCGGGCGATGTTCTTGGTTATCTTCATGTTTGGTCCTCTTTCTTGGAGGGTTCTCTAGTAACTTTTCAAAACCAATGATCATCAGGTCGGTAGACCTGCTCGTCACTCGCTACGGAGGCAGTACGCCATTGAGCAAGGGGGGGGGACAATTATTTTTCACGGCGACCTCCTCCCCACTTGATGACGAGCGCGACAACAATAACCGCCACTCCGATGGCAGCCAAAACCGCCACCAGCACCAACGTTCTATCTCCCGTCGAGGGCATAAAGCCTCGACTTGCTTCTTTACTTGGGGTGTTGAGCACCGACAGTTCAATCAAACCCGTCCCGGCATCGGCGGCATCAACCCGTAGGGGGCTTTCGACCGATACGGTCACCTTGGGCTTCGCGGCCGCCACCTGTTTAACGTCCAGGCCCTCGGCCGTAACCGTCACCGTACGTTTACCCTCAAAGGCGGTGTAGCCCTTGGGAGCCGCGACCTCCTCGACGGTGTAGACACCCGCGTCCACACCGCTCAATTCCACATGGCCATCCGCGCCCGTGGTGACGCATGCGTCGGCATCCGTCGACCACGAGCCGTCAGCCGTTAGGATGCGCCCGCGGTTATCGATGATGCGCAGTTTGGCACCCGCGAGCGGTTTATCGTCCGAGCTTGAGCGCTTGATCAGACTGAGTCCCCAGGTGTAGGCGCACGCGTCATCGCTCGGCGTGCGGCTGAATCCGGCATCGCCGGACTGGTCGGCGAGGGGAGAGCGCGGGTAACGCAGATAGACCTCGTTGGGGTTGCCCTTGGCAGCGCCTCGATTGCAGTTGGCCCCCAACGGCGCATTGTAGACAGCGACCACGCGGGCGCCCGCGGTGAAGGCGTCGGCCCCGCCGAGCGCGGCGATGAGGTCGCCGGTACGCACGGTGAAGGCATTGCCCTCGATCGAGACCTTGCACTGTGAAGTAATGTCTGTCCACCCTTTAGCCGGCGTCGAG
>CABQZS010000076.1 GCA_902468695.1 uncultured Collinsella sp. | reverse complement strand
GAGCCGCAAACGTGCGGACCGGCGTGCGCAAACCTTCGACGGGCTCGGCACCGCTGGCGTCCAGGTACGCCAGCGCCGTGGCGATGGCGTGCTTGCACATGCCGGGGTAGCGATAGGCAGCGGGGCAATCGCAGTCGTAGTCGATCACCTCGTGCTCGTCCATGTCAAGCGCCACGTGCGTCTTGTACAGGTCGCCGCGCGAGCCGCGCACCGAGCCCTCAACCGTCACGTTTTTGGAGAAGCGCGAGCCGCTGTCCTCGATCGACAGCACGGCGCCGTTGAGCATGAGCGAACGCCCCTTCATAAAGGTTCCTCTCAACGCCGCCTCTTTGCGAAGCGCCTGCACAAACGTCCCCTGCGCCATCACTTCCTCCAATCTCACCCGGGGTAGCTTAGATAACCGTCACTCTGCCTTGGTTACCCACAATGGCCTTGGCCTCGGCCAGCAGCGGAATCGAGCGCGCGTTGACCTTGACCGGCACCTCGGCACGCAGCACGCGCCCGTCCACCTGCTCGATAAAGATCTCCACGCGGTCGCCGCCCGGGTTGGCGGTAAGCACCGTGGCAAGACGCGCCATATTGCCCTGACTAAAGCGGCTGTTGGGCACCATAACCTCAAACACCTTGGGCTTGTTTTTCTCCTCGCTAAGCTCCAGCGGCACAATCTCCTGCGCGATGATCTGGTCGCCGCGGTCCGAGCGCTCGAGCTTGCCCTTAATGCGCACAAAGGCGTCGGACAGCTGCGCGCCGGTCTCGGGATCGACCTCGCCGTATAGGTACCCCTCGGCCTCTTTATAGGTCTTGGGGAACACCACGACCGTGGCCTCGCCTTCCATGTCCTCGAGCTGCACGATGCCCATGGGGTCGCCGTTTTTGGTCACGCGCTTGGACACGCTCGAGACCATGCCGGCCCACCACAGCGCCTTACCCTCGGGAATCTCCTGGTTGATGGTGCCGCCCGTAGGATTCTGAACTTCGTAGCCGGTGTCAATCTGCGAGAACGAGAAGTCGCGCGCCTTACTGAGCGCATACTCAAACGGGCGCAGCGGGTGGTCCGAGACATAGATGCCCAGAACCTCCTTCTCCTGGCTCAGCTTGAGGTGGCGGTCCCATTCCTGGCCGTCCGGATCGGGCACGCTGACCTCGAAACCCGAGCCCTCAACATCACCAAACATGTCGAAGAACGAGGTCTGGCCGCTCGCGCGGTCCTTCTGGCGCTTTATCGCGGCGTCGATGATGTTCTCGGGGTTGTTCTTGTCCACAAAGTGCATCATCTGACGGCGCGGATAGCCCGTGGAGTCGAAGGCGCCTGCCTTGATCAGCGATTCGATCACGCGGCGGTTGGCCTGGCTCGAGTCCACGCGCTCGACAAAGTCGTGCAGCGTCTTAAACGGGCCGCCCGCCTCGCGCTCGGCGATAATCGCCTGCGCCACGCCGGTGCCCACGCCGCGGATGCCGGCCAAACCAAAGCGCACGCCCTCCTTGGTGGCCGTGAACTCGGTACCGGACTCGTTGACATCTGGCGACAGCACGGGGATGCCGTCGTGACGGCATGCCGAGACGTAGTGAACGATCTTGTCGGTCTTGCCCGTGTAGGACGTCAGAACGGCCGCCATGTACTCGTGCGGATAGTGCGCCTTGAGCCACGCTGTCTGCATAACCAAGATGGCGTAGCCGGCGGAGTGCGACTTGTTAAAGGCGTAAGATGCGAACTCGAGAACATCGTCCCAAATCTTCTGGGCGACCTCGCGCGTGTAGTTGTTCTTGATGGCGCCGTTCATCCAGTGGTCGTAGGTGGTCTCGTCCGAGCCATCCTCCCAGTGGAGCACCGTCGACGTGAGCAGCTTGATCTTTTTCTTAGCCACGGGTTTACGGATACGCGAGTCCGATTCGCCCTTGGAGAAGCCGCACATCTCGACGGAGATGAGCATAACCTGCTCCTGGTAGACCATGGTGCCGTAGGTTTCGCCCAGGATGTCGTCCAGACGGTCGTCATAGGAGACGGCCGGCTCCTTGCCGTTCATACGGTTGATGTAGGACGAAACCATGCCGGCGCCCAGCGGGCCCGGGCGGTACAGGGCGATCAATGCCACGACGTGCTTGTACTCGGTGGGCTTCATGTTCTTGATCGTGGCCGTCATGCCGGCGGACTCGACCTGGAAGACGCCGGCGGTATGGCCGGAGCCCATGAGCTTAAAGATCTCGGGATCGTCAAAGGGAATCTCTTCCTCTTTGATGTCGATGCCGAAGTTCTTTTTGATGTTGGCTTTGGCCTTAGAGATAACCGTCAGCGTGCGCAGGCCCAGGAAGTCCATCTTGAGCAGGCCCATGTCGGCAACGGTATGACCCTCGTACTGGGTAATCTCGACGCCGCCCTTGGTATCGAGCTTGGTGGGTACGTGCTCGTTGACGGGATCGCGGCAGATCAGAACGGCGCACGCGTGCACGCCCTCGCCACGGGTGAGGCCCTCGATCGAGAGCGCCGTGTCGATGATGCGGCGGGCGTCGTCATCCTTTTTATAGGCCTCGGCAAAGTCGGGGTTAAACAGATCCTCTTTGCCGGGTTGTTTGTCGAGCACCTGCTTGAGCTTGACCTTGGGGTCGCTCGAGACCATCTTGGACAGGCGCTGGCCCATGTAGACCGGGTAATCCAGAACGCGCGCGGCGTCGTTGATGGCCTGCTTGGCCTTGATGGTCGAGTAGGTGATGACGTGGGTGACCTTCTCGGGGCCGTAGAGCTGGCGAACGTGCTCCACGACCTCGAGGCGCCGCTCATCGTCGAAGTCCATATCGATATCGGGCATCTCGGTACGCTGCGGAGACAGGAACCTCTCGAACATCAGGCCGTTCTCGAGCGGGTCGAACGCGGTGATGTTCATGGCGTAGGCGACGATGGCACCGGCGGCCGAGCCACGGCCGGGGCCGACGCCGATACCGTTGTCCTTGGCCCATTGCACGTACTCGGCGACAATCAAAAAGTAGGCGGCAAAGCCCTTGTCGCAAATGACCTTGTATTCGTACTCAAAGCGCTCTTTGATGTTGACGCCGCCGATCTCGCGTGTGGCCCAGTCGTCGCCGTAGTGCTGGCGCAGGCCCTTCTCGCACTCGCGGCGGAACTGGCTCTCGTGCGTCTCGCCGGGATCGAGCAGCGGGAAGCGCGGCAGGATGATGGAGTCCCAGTCGAGCTCGACGTAGCACTTGTCGGCGATCTCGAGCGTGTTGTCGCAGGCCTCGGGGCAATACGGGAACATCGCCCGCATCTCCTCCTCGGTCTTCATGTAAAACTCCGAGCCGGTCATACGCATGCGGTTGGGGTCGTCGACCTTGGCGTTCATGCCAATGCACATGATGACGTCCTGCACGGGCGCATCCTCGCGGCGCAGGTAGTGGAAGTCGTTGGTGGCGATGACCTTGACGCCCACCTGTTTGGCGATGTCGATGAGCGTGCGGTCCATCTGCTCGTCGGTCAGGCCGTTGTCGGTGGTGATGCCGTGTTCCTGGATCTCGATGTAGAAGTCGCCGGGCTCGAAGGTGTCACGGAAGGTCTCGGCCCACTTGATGGCTCCCTCCATGTCGCCACGGTCGATGTATTTGGGGATGATGCCCGCGATGCAGGCGCTCGTGCAGATCATGCCCTTGGCGTGGCGCCGCAGGTTGTCGAGCGTCACGCGCGGCTTGTAGTAAAAGCCCTGCACGGCGGCCTCGGAGACCGTCTGCATCAGGTTGACGTAGCCCTCCTGGTCCTTGGCCAGAAGAATCATGTGGTAGAGCTCGGGCTTATGGTCGCGGGCGAGCGTCTCGTCCGGCGTAAAGTAGACCTCGCAGCCAAAGATGGGCTTGATGACCAGGGGCGGCTTGAGCTCGTCGATATTGCCCTTCTCGTCCCACATGGCCATGTCCTTCACATACTGGGCATGCTCGCGCGGGTTTTCCTCGGGATCGGGCTCCACCAGCTCGTCGCGGCGGTCCTTTTCCAAGAAGGCCTTGTCGTGGCTCCAGGTTTTGTACTCGGGCGTGTTGTGGTTGACGGCGTCACAGGCCAGCGCCAGGTCGGGCACGCCATACATGTAACCGTGGTCGGTAATGGCGACGGCGGGCATGCCCAGCTCTACGGCGCGATTGACCATATCCTGGATACGGGTTGCGCCGTCGAGCATGGAGAAGACGGTGTGGTTGTGCAGATGGACAAATGCCATGTGATGAGCTCCGATGCGGGTTCGTGTTCTGACTGAACGATTTTACCCCACGGCGCGGACGGCACCCGAACCTAGCCAAACCAACACGGCTCCTCTTGCAGTTGCGGTGAAATGCGGACTGTTTGGCGGCTTTTTTGGCCAAAACAGTCCGTATTCCACCGCAAGTTATCTGAGGGCTAGAGATTGTAGGTGACTACTTGGGGCTCGGCGGGTTCGACGAAGATGGCTGGATTCGCCTGCTCCACGCGAACGAACTTGACCGTCACCGCCTCAACGCCCGCCTTGTGCAACACGTCGGCGTAGACGCGCGCCTGCAGGGCGTGCTTCTCGAGCAGCTGGTCCGGCGTCTCGTCCGGCGTGCCGCCCGTCTTGTAATCAATGACCAGGGCGCGCGACGGATCGGCCGGGTCGGTGGCCAGTGCATCGATGGCGCCCTCGGCATAGGCACCGTAGCGAGCGATGTCCTCGTCCTCGCAGCCCAGCGAAAAGAACGGCACCTCGGCGCGAACGCACGGCCACGCGAGCAGATCGGCACGAACAGCCGACTTGAGCCAGCGGTTCAGGGCAACGTCGAAGCGTTCGCGCTGCTCCGGCGTCAGGCGCCACAGGCGCGCCAGAGCATCGGCACGCTCAGCGGGCAGCGCATCGGAACCCATCTCGATCAGCCACTGGCAGGCGGCATGGAACGCCGAGCCCAGCGCCATGGGGTTGCCGGCGGGCTCGACAGCGGCCACGTCCGCATCCGTCATCTCGGAACCATCCGACTCCGCATCATCGCCAGCCTCGTCCATGGGCACACGCGCCTCGGCGGCACGGTCTTCTGTCTCGGCATGGAGCGCCGCGGCGATTGACGAGTAGCTATACGAGTCACGCACCGGAAACGGACAGATGCCCATGCGCACGCCCACTGCCTGGGGATACACAAGCTCAAACGAATCGGGCTTGGGGTCGGCAGGACCAGGGACGATTGTACTGGCCGAATCGTCGGCAGCATCTGCATCGGCATCGCCGCGGACAAGCCTGCCCTCGACATCCAGCGAAGCGTTGGCCTCAAACGCCTGCTCGCCAAAGGTAAAGCCCGCGAGCGAAATGAGCTCGTAGTCGCCCAGATGGGAGTTGTCGAACACCAGGCGGTCGGCATCGAGCTGCGGCATATCCAGAGCGTCGGTCGGCAAAATACGGCGCAGGACATCGTAGGTCAGATCCGTCTCGACATCGAAGGTCGGCGCCGCCACCTTGCCGCGGCTCACGCCGGCATCCATCGCCAAGATCACCAGCTCGCGCGCACGCGTCATGGCGACATAGAGCAGACGAGCCCGCTCCTCGAGCGAAAGCTGCAGGTCGTCGTTGCGCAGGCGAACGAATGCCTCGGCGGGAGAACCCGTCGCGCAGACATCCTCCATGAGCTCCGGCGGTAACCACAGCGACGTGCCCTTGCCCTTAAACGCGTGCTCAAACTGCTTTTTGACGTCGTCGCCCTTCACAAAGGTTCCGTCGGTGAGCTTAACGCCGTCGAAGCGTGCCGGCAGCGCCACGACCTGCGCTCCTCCCTCGACGCGACCCATCTGTGCCGCACCCGAGGGCTTACGCACGCCAAAGCACTCGGCGACCGCCACGACCGGATATTCCAGACCCTTAGAGGCGTGAACCGTCATGATGCGCACCGCGCCGTCGCCCTCCTCGTTGAGGGCACCCGGGGCTTCCTTGCCCGCCAAGAAGCGGTCGAAGGCCAGCGCGATGGAACGCGGCGAGTTACCGAACTCGGCCTCCGCCTCGGCCACGGCGTCGAGCGCCTTGAGCACGTTGGCGGCAATGGCCTTGCCTTCGGGACCGCGCTGTGCCAGACGCACAAACCAGCCGGAGGCGTTGACCACGTCGCGCGCGATGGCGGCGAACGAATCGCGGCCCACGCGACGAAGCGCATACCGCAGCACCTCGCGGGCGCGCGTCACGAGCGGCAGATCTTGCAGGCCCGGCACGTCGAAATCACTCATGATGCCCGCGTCGAT
>CABQZS010000075.1 GCA_902468695.1 uncultured Collinsella sp. | reverse complement strand
CGCATATGAACTTTATCGCGAGTTCCGCACGCAAAGGAAAGCACTTAATGTGCTTTCCGTCTTGCGCAGGACTGTAGAGCAGGAAAGTTCATATGCGCCGCCCGGCTCCCGCGGCTCTCAGGGGCATCTCTCATGCAAAAACTGTCGTGGGGTAAAGTCCGAGGTCAGCGGCGTTTTATACCGAGAAATTCAAAAAAAGTTGAAAATTCATTACATATTTGCGTTGACTTTAGGTAACTAAAGTTTCATACTCCTTTTCAACCACTGGGGGATGTGAACACGCACGGATCGTTCGCATCATGATTGAAGAGGATTTCTTAGACATGTTCACGCATCAGCTAAACATTATCAGCGTAGTAATTATCTGATGCGGGTTAGCACATACAGCTAGCCCGTACGATAACGGGCGGCTGATGAAGATGAGGGCCGTCGAGCGCAACCGACGACCCTCATTTTTTATGTCTGAGAAGTTCTTTTTAGAGGAGGAAATGTAATGAACGGAGTTTTGCTCATGGTTGTGGCCGCGGCGGTGCTCGCCTGCGGCTATCTGGGCTATGGCCGATGGCTGGCCAACAAGTGGGGCGTTGACAAAGAGGCCCTCACGCCGGCCAAGCGCATGAAGGACGGTAACAGCTTCTCGCCCGTCTCCGCCTTCACCGCGTTCTCGCACCAGTTCAGCTCGATCTGCGGTGCCGGCCCTGTTACGGGTACGATCGTCGCCATGGCCTTTGGCTGGCTGCCCGTCGTGCTCTGGGTCCTCGTCGGCGGCATCTTCTTTGGCGCCGTCCACGACTTTGGCGCCCTGTACGCCTCGATGAAGAACAACGGCAAGTCCCTGGCTCAGCTCATCGAGAAGTACATCGGCAAGACCGGCCGTCGCCTGTTCCTGCTGTTCTGCTGGCTGTTCTGCATCATCGTCATCGCCGCTTTCACCGACATGGTCTGCAAGACGTTCATGTTCACCCCGGCCGTTGACGCTTCTGGTGCTGCTACCGGTGCCATCGACTTTACCAAGTCCTATGCCGCCGGCTGCGCTGGTACCATCTCCATCCTGTTCACCTTCGTCGCTATCGCCTTTGGTTGGGCCCAGAAGAAGTTCAACCTCACCGGCGCTGCCGAGTTCGTCACCGGCGTGGTCCTCATGGTCCTCATGTTCGCCGTCGGTATGCAGTTCCCGGTCTACCTGGATAAGTTCCAGTGGTTCGCCGTCGTCATGGTCTACCTGGTCTTCGCTGGCGCTATGCCCATCCAGATGCTCAAGACCCCGCGTGACTACCTTACTTCCATCATGATGATCGTCATGATCGTCTGCGCTGTCCTCGGCATCGTCGTCCTGGGCGTCAACGGTCAGGCCACTATCACCGCTCCGGTCTTCACCGGCTTCTCCACTGCCTCCGGCATGATGTTCCCGGTCCTGTTCGTCTCCGTCGCTTGCGGTGCTCTCTCCGGTTTCCACAGCCTCGTTTCTTCCGGCACCTCTTCTAAGCAGGTCGAGAAGGAGCAGGACGCCGTCAAGGTCGGTTATGGCGCCATGATCGTCGAGTCCTTCGTCGGCATCCTTGCCATCATCGTCGCCGGCATCATGTTCTCCGACATGAACACCGCCGGTACCGGCGCCCTTAACGCCGGCGTCGCTTCCACCCCGTTCCAGATCTTCGCCGCCGGCATCTCCCGTGGTATGCAGGCCTTCGGTGTTGACGGCACGCTCGCAACCGTCTTCATGACCATGAACGTCTCCGCTCTGGCCCTGACCTCGCTCGATGCCGTCGCCCGCATCGCTCGCACCTCGTTCTCCGAGTTCTTTGCCCAGACCAACGACGCCCTGGCCATCGAGTCCAAGGCCGGCTACATGAAGGTCCTCGGCAACCCCTGGTTCGCCACGGTTGTTACCCTGCTTCCTGGCCTCGCGCTCGCCTTTGGTGGCTATGCCAACATCTGGCCGCTCTTTGGTGCTTCCAACCAGCTGCTCGGCGGTATGACCATGATCACCCTCGCCGTGTTCTGCAAGTGCACCGGCCGCAAGGGCTGGATGCTCTACGTGCCCGTCGCCTTCCTGCTCTGCTGCACCTTCACCTCGCTGGTCCAGAGCGCCATGGGCTGCATGACCGCCGTCCAGGCTTACGGCTTCTTCGGCACCATCCCGGCTACCGCCACCACGGCCGCCGTCTCCGTCGCCGCCACCAAGGGCCTGCAGCTTGTCTTCGCCGTCCTGCTGATGGTCCTGGGCCTCATCGTTGCCGTTAACTGCCTCAAGGAGTTCTTCGGCAAGGAGGCCGGTTCCATGCCCGACGAGGAGCCCGAGTGGTCCGAGATGGGCAAGGCCGAGTATGGCCGCGCTGCTGCTGCCGAGGCTCCTGTCGACGCCGAGGCCGCCAAGGCTTAGTCGACCTGACGAGTTGAACGTCACATCTATATGACTCGGAAAGACCGGATCCGCGACTTCGCGGGCTCGGTCTTTTTTCATGCAAAAGCGGGTGACGCTCGAGTGTTCTCGCAGATGTTTTGCGTGGATAAGGGCGCGCGTTGTACCATATAGACGTATATGTGTGCATATGAAAGGGGCCCCGTGGCCAAGACGGTATATTCCGATAACCAAAATAATGTCGATGCCCTGGCTGAGCGTCTGAGCAGCCAGACGTCGCTTTCTGCCGAGCGTGCCAAGCTGGTTGCCTACGACCTGCTCTGCCGCAAGGCGCTCAAGATTAAGTCGAGTGCGCTGGCGCAGATTTTCCGCTCCGTCGATAAGGAATGTGACACCAAGGCGATGCGCGATGAGCTTATCGCGGCAAATATCGTGACCAAGATCGAGGGTAGCGGCATTAACGGGCGCCCGGCGTTCTATACCATCAATGCCGAGATCCGCGATGCCCAGGAGCAGCCTGCCGAGTCCGTCGAGGATTTTGTCGTCGAGGATTCCGCCGACGTGCCTGCTGTGGAAGAAACTGCTCCGCGTGAGCATGTCGATACCGATGAGTTGCTCGATGAGAACGTCGTGCGTGCCTTTACGGCCAAGGCAGGACGCGGCGGTTTTGGCGGAGGTGGCAAGCGCGATGCGCAGCGCCGCGCCCAGCAGGAGCGCTTCCGTCGCGCCGTTGCTCAAAAGGGTGAGACGGATGCCGAGGCTGTTGAGACCGAGGTTGCTGCCGAGTCGCAGAAGCCCACGAAGGAGCAAAAGCCCGTGGAGGCCCAAGAGCCCAAGCGCCGTCGCGGTGCTCACTTTAAGGCTGCACAGCAGGATGCCGCGCGTGAGGTTGAAGAGTCTTCTGAGGTTGCAGACGATGTTGAGGAGTCTGCCAAGAAGGCTCCGGGTTCGTGCCGTCCCGGACGTGGTTTTGCGGGGCGCGCGTATCCCGTAAGGCATCAGGAGAAGAGCGAGCCAGCTTCGACCACTCAGGACGAGAAGGCCGAGAAGGCCGTTGAGCCGGCGGCTCGCGAACAGAAGCCTGCTGAGCCGCAGCTTGAGGTTGATGCCGAGGCCAAGGGCCAGCAGCCTACTGATGAGCAGGCGGAGCAGGGCACGTCGAGCAAGCCTCGCCGCCGTCGCCATCGTGGGGGCCGCAGTTCCCATGCCGAGACTGCGGCCGAGAAGACCACGCCGCAGGACGAGGATGCGAAGGTCGAGGTTTCTTCGGGGCAGCCTAAGCGCCAGCCGGCGAAGGAGAGCAAGTCCAATCGTCCGCAGAAGCAGGCGCCTATGCCGAAGCGCGAGCGCAATTCCCAAGGCGATTCTAAGCGCAAGTCTCAGAAGAAGCCGGAGTCTGCCGCAGCAGATACTGCTGCCCAGCAGCCCAAGTCGGCTGTCCACGGCGAGGTCTCGGCGTTTGCCCTTGCCCGCGTTTTAGGCAGACAGCTGCTCAAAGTTGTCCCTACGCCTACGACGCTCTCTAAGATCAAGGAGCAGCAGACACAGATCGTAAAGGTCGAGGGCAAGGACGGCAAAAAGGCTCCGCAGCGCACTCAGCACAACGAGATGTCCAACCGCAAGATTGCCGAGGAAATCGCAATCATCCAGGCTTGGATCGAGCAGAACCGAGGTGCCGATACGCCGGTTGCCTCGCGCCGCCAGCGTGCCTACCAGATCTTTAACGACGAGAAGGCTTTTGACGGCAAGCACGGTGAGCGCCTGATCAGACGCATGACCGAAAAGGGCATCAGCATGCAGGCGATCAAGGTCGCCCCCAATCGCCCCGTGCACTTTACGGGCTTCTTTACGCTGGGCGCCGACAAGCCGTTCATTATGGTCGAGAACCTGGACACCTACGACGAGATCGTCAAGCTGCTGCGTGGCCGCAAGCACGCCAAGCTCTTTGGCATCAAGGTGGGCGGCGTGATTTTTGGCGGCGGATGCAAGGCGAGCGTCTCGCATGCCCTGGACGATTATCTGGCCGAGATTGGCTATCGCTTTAATTACGTCTACTACGTAGGCGATATCGATCGCGAGGGTGCGCGCATTGTCGAGCAGACTCGCAATGCCAATGTGGTTGAGATTCGCCTGCATGCCGGCATGTACCGCGCCATGCTCGCCGAGCATAAGCGTCGCGTGAAGGCCGGCGGCGAGTGCGAGCCCGCGGCTGCCAACCAGGGCGTGCCGCAGAACCTGGCAGCGACGATCAAGGATCTGCCCATGGTCACGCGCGTGCAGTTCCGCAACGTGCTGCGCGAGGGCGGACGCATTCCGCAGGAGATTCTGATGACCGCCGACTATCGGGATGGCGACTCGGGAAGCTTCGACCGCATGCTGAACAATTAGATTCCGCCGGCCCCGGGAGAGCGGGGACACCGGCTTAGGTTTCCTGCTCTACAGTCCTGCTCACGACGGAGGCCACATTAAGTGGCCTCCTGTTCGTGCGGAACTCGCGATAAACCTAAGCCGGTGTCCCCGCTCTCCCGGGGCCTGTGGTTACTTGGTTGTTGCATACGGCTCGCTTTTCGGAACAGGGCTGATAATTCTAGATGCAAGGCGCTCTTGGTCGTTATGGGCCTGGGGCGTCTGTCTTATATAGGTAGATTCCTTGCGGGTTCGAATTCCTCCGCTTGCCCACAAGAAAGCGCTCCAGGTTCATAAGGGCCTGGAGCGCTGTGTTCTTAAGGGCTGGGACGGAGGGATTCGAACCCCCAACAGCCGGCACCAAAAACCGGAGTTCTACCGTTGAACTACGTCCCAATGTGTGGTGTTGCCCAAAAGCAACTCGTTTAGTTTACCTAATCTGCGAGGGCATCGCAAACGCCGTCGAGCAGGCGTACGGCGAGTGTCTGCGCGTCGCTGGCCGTGAAGGTGCCGTTGTAGCGCGTCATGCCTGTGAGCTCAATGCGAATGCGAGCCGGCTTCTGCTGCGCGGCGACATTGGCAGTGCGGATGCGCTGGGCCAGGTTGTGGCACTCGGCGAGGGCAATCGTGGCGCGCGGTGCGGCGTCGGCGGGCAGCTCGTCGCTTGCAATCTCGAGCACCAGGTCAACGTCGGTTGGGACCTCGGAGTCGCAGAGCATCATGCCGCTGTTGTCGGTCGTTGCCGTGGCGATATTCCACATGCGCGACGCAACACTGCGTGCGATGGGGTCCTCGCCGATAACGGCAATCTGGAAGCGCTCGAGCACGTTGGCGGCGCGAGCAAAACCGATGCGGGACTCGGCTTCGGTGACCGAGGGCTTGCCCTCCCACACATGGTGCAGGCGGTTGATGTAGGCGTAGGTGTCCTGGAAGGCCATGCCGTCGGCAAACAGGCCGACATTTTCCTGGAACTGCTGCAGGGCGGCCTCGGTATGCGGACCAAAGTAGCCGTCGTCTTCGCCACAGGCAAAGCCCAAAACGTTGAGAGCGCGCTGCAGGGCCTGCACGTCGGCGCCATGGAAATTGGGCATGCGCAGATAGAGGGTGCGGTCGCCCAGCTTATACGAAGCGTCTACAAGGGCGCTCCAACAGGGGATATCGACGGCATGACCGGCAGCAAGGCCGCTGTCGAGCCTGAAGGTGCTGACGGCCTGCTCAGTGGTGGCTCCAAAGTGCTTGTCGGTGACTTCGGCGGCATCGATCGTGTAGCCGAGCTGCAGGAGACGAGACTGCACGTCCTCGACGGCTGCTCCTTGCATGCCCGTTGTAATAGGTTCCATGAACGAACCCCTTTCGGCGTACCATTTGTACTATTTGAGCGTCTGTCGGATAGACAACGCAAAGGGATGCATAAACATGCACTCAACAGTGTAGCAAGTTGTGCCTAAATACGCTGCTGACAGGTTTTATAACCCCCGTTAGTTAAGGCGCTCCACAAAGAAATCTGCCATGGAGAGGAACAGCTCGCGTGCGTGCGGATCAAGCTCAACGTTCTCGATGGCCGCTTTGGCCTTAGCGGTCAGGTCGAGCGCGTAAGTGTGGGCGTAATCGAT
>CABQZS010000074.1 GCA_902468695.1 uncultured Collinsella sp. | reverse complement strand
TCAGGTTGGCGGCACGGCGCTCGGCGGCCGCGCGTTCGTCAGCCAGCGACGCCTCGGCTTTGCGTGCCTCCTCGACCTCATCGTTCCAGGGCAGCTCAACGCGCTGACGGGCGGCAGCCTCGGGGCTCAGCACCTCGGCATCCAGATAATTGAGGACTTCCTCGACGAGCATCTCGGTCTCGGGACGCGGAATGAGCACGCCGGGGGCGCACGCGACGTCGATCATGCGAAACTGCGTGCTGCCGGTGATGTACTGCAGCGGTTCACCTTTAGCGCGACGAACAACGGCCGCGTGCATGGTCTCGAGCTGGGCCGCGTTAAGCGTCTCGTCCATGCGCATATATAAGTCGATGCGCGCCAGGCCCGTGGCGGCGCACAGCAGCCACTCGGCAGAAAGACGGGGGTGCTCCTCGCCGCGCTCGGCTAGGTACTCCTTGGTCCACTCGAGACAACGCTTGATGGTCCAGATCTCGTTTGCCATGGGGCCCTCCCCTCTTAAGCGCCGGGCGGCGCGCGAATGTCGGAGCAGATTGTACGCGAGGCCAGCGCTTGGCAAGGGACGATTGAAGGCGATTATCGAGAATCAGCCCAGAATTTTGCACCGGGCTCGCTCAAAGTGTTCATTCGCCGACGTCTAGATTTGCATTCGTCAAGCTTTTGGCAAGGTTGCCCCAAAACTAACCAATATCTAACCAAGAACTTGCCAAATCACTTGACGCGCGACGCATCAAAAATCACCTCGCGACTTCTTGGACGAATTTTTGAGCAATATTTTCAATAGCAGATGAATGCTATTAATTACTTTGAGCAGGTAGACAGCTCAAATGCCATTACAACTGATTGAATAACATCTCAAAGCAATGTGCCCAACCTAGTCATTTAAGAACGTCCCCAATGGCTACCTCTAAGGCGCCGCAGGTTGAGCATAAGTCAGACACTATGACCCAATCCAGGGGCACGGAAACGACAGGAGCCCCCGCTCGTGACCGCGGGTCGGGGCTGCGAC
>CABQZS010000073.1 GCA_902468695.1 uncultured Collinsella sp. | reverse complement strand
GTCGCAGCCCCGACCCGCGGTCACGAGCGGGGGCTCCTGTCGTTTCCGTGCCCCTGGATTGGGTCATAGTGTCTGACTTATGCTCCACCTGCGACGTTTCTATTATTGATACAAAGGCCAGGTTTGTTTGAACCAAAAAGGGGAAGTTGCGGTGGAATAGTTCCCGTCTGGCCGTCTTGAGGGGTTAAACAGGAACTATTTCACCGCAACTTATCGATGGCGTGTTTGGTTGGTGCCTGTTGATGGTCTGGGTATCGGGGATGGTCTGCTCCGTTATAATCGCGTAGGAACTTAATTTACGAAACGGGACGGGAGCCATACATGCGCCAGGGTTTCGACAACGCGAAGTATATCGAGCTGCAGGCCGCTCATATTAAGGAGCGCATCTCGCAGTTTGGCGGCAAGCTGTATTTGGAGTTTGGCGGCAAGCTGTTCGATGACTATCATGCGAGCCGCGTGCTACCGGGTTTTGAACCGGACAGCAAGTTCCGCATGCTCAAGAGCATTGCCGACGATGTCGAGGTTATCATCGCGATCAACGCGAACCACATCGAGAAAAACAAGGCTCGTGGTGACCTTGGCATTACCTATGACGAGGATGTGCTGCGCCTGGTTGACCTGTTCCGCGGCAACGGCTTTGCCGTCGCGGCTGTGGTCATCACCCAGTACGCCGGCCAGCCTGCTGCCGATGTGTTCCGCAACCGCCTGAACGCGCTCGGTATTCCCGCCAAGCTGCACTATCCCATCGAGGGGTATCCGCACGATGTCGATCTGATCGTGTCCGACGATGGCTACGGCAAGAACGAGTTTGTCGAGACCACGCGTCCGCTCGTTGTCGTGACGGCACCCGGCCCCGGCTCGGGCAAGCTCGCCACTTGCCTCTCGCAGCTGTATCACGAGCATAAGCACGGTACCGCCGCCGGCTATGCCAAGTTTGAGACCTTCCCGGTCTGGAATCTTCCTCTGACGCATCCGGTCAATATTGCCTACGAGGCCGCCACGGCTGACCTCGATGACGCCAATATCATCGATTCGTTCCACCTTGAGGCCTACAACAAGACCACGGTCAACTACAACCGCGACGTCGAGGCCTTCCCGGTAGTCCGTGCCCTGATGGAAAAGATCCTGGGCAAGAGCCCCTACCAGAGCCCTACGGACATGGGCGTCAATATGGTCGGCTTTGCCATCACCGATGACGATGCCTGCCGCGATGCTTCCAAGATGGAGATCGTCCGCCGCTACTTTACCGCGGTCGAAAATGTGCGCCGTACCGGCGTGGGCGATGAGCAAGTCGATCGTCTCAAGATTATTATGAAGAAAGCCGGCATCGATAAGAACTACTCACCGGCGCGCTCGGCGGCCCTCACCAGGGAGCAGCTGACGGGTGGTCCCGTGGGTGCCATGGTCATGCCCGATGGCTCCGTGGTGACCGGTAAGACCTCCACGCGCCTGGGCGCCGCAAGTTCGCTCATTATGAACGCCCTCAAGCATGTCTCGGGCGTCGACCTTGAGCTCGAGGTCATTAGCGATGAGGCGATCGAGCCCATCAGCAAGCTCAAGACGCATTTCCTGGGCAGCAAAAACCCGCGCCTCCACACCGACGAGACGCTTATGGCGCTGTCGATCACCTCGGCCACGAGTGAGACGGCCGCTCGCGTCCTTTCGGGCCTGGAGCAGCTGCGCGGTTGCGATGCCTTCTTTAGCGTGATCATCTCGCCGACGGACGAGACGGTACTGCGCAAACTGGGTATCAACGTGTGCTGCGAGCCCAAGTTTGAGCGCCGCGGTTTCTTCCATCGCTAAGTTTGAAGCACCGCGGTAATTGCATTGCATTTTGGCCGTATCGGGTTAGCGCCCGGTACGGCTTTTTGATCAATAAAGCGCCTATTTCGGCGAAAAATAGCCGTTTACCTGCCTAGAGACAATTTGAGCGGTATACAATAACCGTAACTGTTTCATCCTTAGCGGGATGCCGCATGATGGATATTACCTGCCATCGTGAGGTGTGTCGGTCGCGCACGGCGCGTTAGATGCTCGTGCTCGGTTTGAGGAGGCTGCTATGGCGGGCAAGGGTCGTGCGAGTGTCAACGATATGAAGCGTGTCGAGGTGCTGGTGTTGATGGAGATCGACCAGCAAACCGAAGACAATGGCGGGCCGTATGGTTTCTCGCGCAAAACGCTTGCCGAGCGCGTGGGGGTTTCGCTGTATCGTGCCCGCGCCGCAATCGATCGCTTGGATTCCGAAGGCATGATTGATGTCGTCTCGCGTTATAGCGACGACGGTGGTCAGCTTGCAAATGGCATTTGCCTCACCGAACGTGGTGAGTGGTATCTTGAGGGCGTCCGTACCGGCATGCTCGTTCAAGAAATGTTCGAGGACGAGGTTGCTGATCGATAGCAGCATGTAACCCTTGCCATAGCGACGCCGCCTGGGAAACCGGGCGGCGTTTTGTTTCAAGATTGAGAAATGCAATCGCACGCGAGAAAAATTGCGAACGGTTCGCGGTGCGAGTATTACAATGAAGACCCGTAAGATGTGTATGGACAACTTCTACGGGAAGCGCAGGTAACTCAATATGACCAAGCATGTGTTCGTAACCGGTGGCGTGGTTTCGTCCCTGGGCAAGGGTATCACCGCGGCCTCGCTGGGCCGTCTGCTCAAGTCGCGTGGCTACAAAGTAACGATGCAGAAAGCCGACCCGTATCTGAACGTCGACCCCGGTACCATGAGCCCCTTCCAGCATGGTGAGGTCTTCGTTACCGAGGATGGTTACGAGTCCGACCTGGACCTGGGTCATTACGAGCGCTTTATTGATGAGAACCTGACCCGCGATTCCAACTTTACGACCGGTGCCATCTACAAAAGCCTAATCGCCCGCGAGCGTCGCGGCGACTTTTTGGGCGGTACCGTGCAGGTGATTCCCCACGTCACCAATGCCATTAAGGACAAGTTCCGCCGCATCGAGGAGCAGACCGGTTCCGATGTAGTCATCACCGAGCTGGGCGGCACGATCGGCGATATCGAGTCCCAACCGTTTGTCGAGGCCATCCGCCAGTACCGCAAGGAGGCCGGCCCCGAGAACGTCTGCTACATCCACGTGTCGCTCGTTCCCTATATCGCCGCCGCCCACGAGGTCAAGACCAAGCCCACGCAGCATTCCGTCAAGGAACTCCGCAGCTTTGGCATCCAGCCCGATATTATCGTGCTGCGTTCCGACCACCATATCGATGACGCTATCCGCGGAAAGATTGCAAGCTTCTGCGACGTCGACACCGATTGCGTCTTTACCAACGAGGACTGCGCGAGCATTTACGATGTTCCGCAACTGCTTGCCGAGCAGGACTTTGACCTGCGCATTTGCGAGCGCCTGGGTCTGGACCCGCGTGAGCGCGACATGAGCGAGTGGAACGAGTTCCTGCGCAAACAGAATCACGCCAACCATCACGCCGACAAGGTGAAGATCGCCGTCGTGGGCAAGTACACGCAGCTGCCCGATGCGTACCTGTCGGTTATCGAGGCCCTGCACCATGCGGGCGTCTTCTACGATCGCCATGTGGACGTCCAGCTGGTCGACGGCGAGAGCCTCGACGAGCAGAATGTCTCCGAGGTTCTGGGCGACGCCTCGGGCATCCTGGTCCCCGGCGGCTTTGGCAAGCGCGCCCTGGAGGGCAAGATCCTCGCGGCCGAGTTTGCCCGTGAGCACAAGATTCCGTATCTGGGCATTTGCCTGGGTATGCAGGTGGCCGTGTGCGAGTTCGCCCGCAACGTCGTCGGCCTTGCCGGCGCCAGCTCCTCCGAGTTCGATCCGGACGGCCCGTTTAGCGTCATCGATCTGATGAGCTCGCAGGAGGACGTGACCGAGAAGGGCGGCACCATGCGCCTGGGCGCCTATCCGTGCAAGCTCGCCGCCGATACTCTTGCTCGCGAGGCATATGGCGAGGAACTCGTCTACGAGCGTCACCGTCACCGCTTTGAGTTCAACAACGCCTTCCGCGACCAGCTCGAGGACGCCGGTTTGGTTATCTCGGGCCTGTCGCCCGACGAGCGCCTGGTCGAGATGGTCGAGCTGCCGCGCGACGTGCATCCGTGGTATGTGGCAACTCAGGCTCATCCCGAGTTCAAGAGCCGCCCGACCAACCCGCAGCCGCTGTTCCGCGAGTTCGTGCGCGCTTCGATCGGCCAGCACGAGGGTGTCGACCGTCTGCAGGTGACGCCCATGAACCTCGCTACGGACTAAGGGTGCCGGCGAATAAGGAACATACCGAAGCTACTCCCTCGTCGCTCGCCGTGGCGGCGGGGGAGTATCTCGATTACCTCGCGGTCGAGCGGGGTTTGGCGCGCAACACGATTGCGGCCTATCGTCGTGACCTGACGACGTACTGCGCCTATCTGGAGCGGGCTGGTATTGTGTCTTTTGAAGAGGTGACCCGTCAGGTCGTGGAGGGCTTTGTCGCCGACCGTCGCGATGGAGGCTATTCCGATGCCTCGGTGGAGCGTGCGCTTGCGGCCGTGAAGGGCCTGCATGCCTTTTTGGTGCGCGATGGGGCTGTGGCCCAAAATCCAACGGCGGCGTTGCGCCTGCCTAAAAAGGCCGATCGTTTGCCGGAGTATCTATCGGTGGAGGATATCTCGGCGCTGCTCGATCAAGACTTCCCAGAGGGCGAGATGGGCTTGCGCGACCATGCCATCTTGGAAGTGCTCTACGGATGCGGTTTGCGTGTGAGCGAGTTGGTGGGGCTCGATGTGGGCGATATCCATATCGACGACGGCTTTGTGCTCGTTCGCGGTAAGGGCTCAAAGGAACGCCTGTCACCGCTGGTGGGAAGCGCGGCGCGAGCTCTGACGCTCTATGTAACTGAGGGGCGTTCTCGCTTGGCGGCCCATGCCCGCGGAACCGAGACCTCGGCGGTCTTTTTAAATAAGAACGGACGTCGCCTGTCGCGCCAGGCCGTGCATGCGATATGCGAGCGGTATGGGCGTCAGGTGGGGCTGGTGGGACTCCATCCCCATACCTTGCGCCACTCCTTTGCCACCCACATGCTCGCGGGCGGTGCCGACCTGCGTGTGCTGCAGGAGATTTTGGGCCATGCCGATATTTCGACCACGCAGGTTTACACGCATGTCGATCGTACGCAACTGACCGAGGTCTATCTGGCAGCGCACCCGCTGGCGCATCGTTAACATATCGCTGGCCTGCATATTTATAGGTATTTGGGGACGGGCCCCAGATTGCCGCAGCGTGCTTTTGCGCGCGCATGGGCAATCTGGGGCCCGTCCCATTTTTCGCCACTTGTCGTCGCGGTGGTGGGCCGAATGTGCCTTGGGTGGGGGAGTTTGGGGGCGATGTGAACGGCGTGTAAAGGGACGTAAAAATCGCCTCAAGGTCAACTTGAAGGTTGAGGTTGAACGGCAGGATGCCACAGGTGGCATCCTGCCGTTACTGTAAACACAACATATTGTGTTTTCGAACATATGCTTGGGGGTGTTTTGCAATATATGGTGGGTGGAGTGGTGGGGCGGGGTGGGGGAAGGTGTGGGGAAAGGTGTTGAAAAATGGGGCGGTTCCCCATATTATTAATGACGTCGACAGGCGGGGTGGTTCCCCGCGTACGTGCCATCTGAGTAACCGAGGGGAGGGCGCACATGGGAATGACTGGTGCATACGAGCGCAATCTCGATGCAAAAGGTCGTCTGTCCCTGCCTGCACCCCTTCGCGAGGAGCTTGGAGAGCACGTTCGCGTGTTCAAAGCCCTGGATGTCGATGCTCTGTACGTGTTCTCTGCCGAGGCCTTCGATAAGTGGGTCGAAGGACTCTTCGCGGGTCGTGAGGGCCACGAGGGTTTTAACCCGCGTGACATTAACGACCAGAAGCTCATGAGGGCGATCAACAAGCGCACCACGTCGATGGACGTGGACAGCGCCGGTCGTATCGGTCTTTCCGAGTCTCTCCGCAAGCAGGCGAACCTCGACCGCGAGGTCACGGTTGTGGGCAACTACGACCACCTTGAGGTTTGGGATCGCGCCGCGGCCGATGAGGACGATGACGACGAGGCCCTGCTGGACCTCTTCTTCTCGTAAGGGCAAGGCACGGGTAACGGATGGAGCGTGGGATCTTGACACAAGAATATCGGCATGAACCTGTCATGCTCGACGAAGTGCTTGAGTCGCTGCAGCTAAAGAGCGGTTCCGTTGTCTGCGATTGCACCCTTGGCGGTGCCGGCCATTCGGTAAGGATGGCCGCGCAGGTGGGGGAGACGGGCCTTTTGCTCGGCGTCGATCAGGACGACATGGCCCTCGAGGCCGCTGGCGCCCGTCTGGACCGCGAGGTTCCCGGCGTTCCACACCAGCTGCTGAAGGGCAACTTCGGCGACTTGGACGAGCTGCTTTGCTCGGCCGAGGTGCCCGGGGTCGATGGCTTCCTGTTCGATTTGGGCGTTTCGTCACCGCAACTCGATATCCCTGGCAGGGGCTTTTCGTATAACGAGGACGCCCCATTGGACATGCGGATGGATCCGGGTAATAACACCTTAAATGCAGCTGAGGTCATCAACACCTATAACGAACACGACCTCGCCCGGATTCTACGCGTCTACGGCGAAGAGAAGTTCGCCTCGCAGATTGCGCGCGAGATCGTGCGCCGCCGCGAGCAAGAACCGATTGAAACCACCGGCCAATTTGTCGAGATCATCAAGGCGGGTATCCCGGCTGCCGCTCGTCGGCATGGCGGACACCCGGCCAAGAAAAGTTTCC
This sequence comes from uncultured Collinsella sp., assembly GCA_902468695.1. Taxonomy (GTDB): domain Bacteria; phylum Actinomycetota; class Coriobacteriia; order Coriobacteriales; family Coriobacteriaceae; genus Collinsella. Next base: position 13,125 of record CABQZS010000073.1, on the reverse strand, counting down.
AGGCCATTCGCATCGAGGTCAATCACGAGCTCGATGTGCTCGAACGAGGGCTTGATGCCGCCACCAGGTGGCTCAACCCGGGCGGACGTATCTGCGTCATCTCGTATCACTCGCTCGAGGACCGTATCGTAAAGAACCACTTTAAGGAGATGAGCCAGGGGTGCACGTGTCCGCCGGAGATTCCGGTGTGCGTGTGCGGCAACGTGCCGATACTCAAGGTCATCACCCGCAAACCCTTGGTTGCCCAGCCTGATGAGGTTGAGCGCAACCCTCGGGCGAGATCAGCCAAAATCCGCGTGGCGCAGCGTCTGTAGGTGCGACCGCGCGATATTGGACCTCCCGCTCGCACCACAAACGAAGCTTAAACACACTACCAACGTACTCGGGATGGGAGGCGGCATATCATGGGCTACAACACTTCAAGCGCAGCACTCGCCTATGATATGAACGCCATGCCCGCCTATCGTGAGACGCCGCAGGCCCCCGTTGCTCCCCGTGAGCAGCGCACGCCGCGCTTTGATGTCTACACGGGCGCGGGCCGTCAGGCAAACCAGGCGGTAAGCCCGGTTTTCATGAGCGTTCTTAAAACGTTTTGCATCATTGCGGCTATCTTCATGACGATCGGCGTCGCCCGCGTGGCGCTCGCCGGCGTTACGGCCCAGGTGCTCAACAGCAACGCCGAGCTTACCAACACGCTCGAAAAGGCGACCGATGAGAGCTCCGACCTAGAGGTCATGCATTCGGTCTATGGCGCCGACACGCGCATTCGCGACCTTGCGGGCGCTTATGGCATGGTGGAGCCCAGCGAGAGCGTTACACTTGACTTTTCGCAGGATGCAGCCGCGGGCGCCAACGCGACCGCGACCGCTCAGTAGCAAGACGGTAGCTGAGTATGACAAATGACTATCGCCGCGGCTCCGATGGGGGCCGCGGTTCTGGACGTCCCTCGTCGCGGGGACGTTCTGGTTATCAAGGAACGGGTCGGCAATCTTACAACGCCGGGCAGTCCCGTGGCAACGACCCGGCGTCGCGACTTCGCGGCTCGGGCGGCCCTCAAGTGCATAACACCAGGTCGCGCAAGAGCTCGTCGACCGAATGGCTCACAGGCACGCCTCTGCCTCGCCGCAAAGCCGTCATGGGATTCATTGGGCTTGGCTTGGGCTTGGGCGTCTTTCGCCTTGCCGACTATCAGGTTGTCGAAGCCGATAAACTGCGCGAGCGTGCCGATGCGCGTCGCCTGCTTGCGCAGACCCTCTATGCCAAACGCGGCACCATCTACGACCGCAACGGCAACGTGTTGGCGTCGTCGGTCGAATGTCGCAACATCGCTGTGAACCCGCAGCTTGTCGAGGATGTCGACAATACGGTGTCGGCGCTGGTCAAGGCAACTGGGATCGATAAAAAGACCTGCCGCAAGCTCGTCGAGTCCGATGGCACCTGGGTGTATATCAAGCGCCAGGTGGACGAAGACGATGCTGCGGCGCTGGAGAAGAAGAACCTGCCCGGCGTGCTTTTTGAGCAGGCCATGAAGCGCGTATATCCATACGGCAATCTGGCATCGCAGGTGCTGGGTGTAGTGAATGTAGACAACGACGGCTTGACGGGTCTCGAGAAGCAATACAACAAGCTTCTGACCGGTACGAACGGTTCTCTTGTGCGCGAGCGCGCGAGGGACGGCAGCTATATCGCGGGCGGTGCCTATAAAAAGGTGGCTGCGGTCGACGGCGTTGATATCGTGACGACGCTCGACGTCAATATCCAGCGTGCGGCCGAGGATGCCCTGGCAGAGGCAGTTGAGAAGACTAAGGCCAAGAACGGCTCGGCGCTGGTCACCGATCCTACGACAGGCGAGATCTTGGCAGCCTGCTCGTATCCGACTTACGACCAGACCGATCTGGAAAACGCCAAGACCGAGGATATGAATTTGCGCCTGGTCACCGACGCCTACGAGCCCGGCTCGGTCTTTAAGACACTCGTGGCGGGCGCCGGCTTCGACTTGGGCGTCGTGCGATCGAGTACGTCGTTTGAGGTGCCGGCGAGCATCAAGGTGGGCGACGATACCGTCACCGATGCCGACAAGCGCGACTACGCCATGACCATGGATGTGCGCGAGATGATGCGCCGTTCGTCCAACGTGGGCTTTGTCCTAGTGGGGCGCAAGATCGGTGCCGACGACTTTGCCGCCTATGTGGACAAGTGGGGCATCGGTCACAGCTCGGGTGTCGATTTTCCGGGCGAGAGCCTGGGTATTGTCAAGGAGCGTGACCAGTATGACGGCGCCACGCTGGGCTCGATGAGCTTTGGACAGGCACTGTCCGTCTCGCCGATTGAGATCGCACGTGCCGTGGGCGGCATCGCCAACGGCGGCGTGATGATGACACCGCACTTCTATAAGTCCAGCAAAGGCGACGAGAAGGACTGGGGCGAAGGCGAGCGCGCGATTTCTGAGGATGCCGCATCCCAGGTGACATCGTGCATGCAGACGGTCGTGTCCGAGGGAACGGGCGTTGGCGGCGCGGTTGACGGCTATGACGTGGCGGGTAAGACCGGTACGGCCGAACGTGCCGACGAGAACGGCGGCTACCTCAAGGAGAATTACATGTCGTCCTTTATGGGCTTTGCGCCGGCACAATCGCCCAAGGTGCTGTGCTATATCACGCTCGACGGAACGCCGAGCGGCTCAGATGCCGCTGCGGTGCCGTTCCAGTCCATTATGGCCAACGCGCTCGACGTGCTGGGTATCCCGCACACGAAGTAGGGGGTTACAATCTTTGGGGCGTGGTTTGTTGTCCCATATGAGGGTGTTCACATGCCCTGCACCACGCATGTGCGGCGCTGGGATACAATACGCCGATAGCATTATTAGGTTTACAGGGGAGCTGCAATGATAGAGATTGCCGTCAACAACCTCGCGGCCGCAACAGGGGCCCGAACCGTGACGGGAGAAGCCGATCGGGTATGCCGCGGGTGCGTTATCGACTCGCGCCAGGTCGAGGAAGGGACGATTTTCGTCGCCTTTCCCGGTGAAAATGTCGACGGCAATGATTTTGCTTCCCGTGCCGTCCAGTCGGGTGCCGGCGCCGTCGTGATGACGCGTGAGCCCGAGGCCGAGCTGGTCTCGCTGGCGCAGGACAAGGGCTGTGCCATCTTGCTGACCGATGATCCCGAGGAGTTTCTGCTGCGTTTGGCGCACGCGTACCGTCTGGAGCTTGGTTGCCTGGTCGTTGGCATTACCGGTTCCATCGGCAAGACGACGACCAAGGACGTGCTCGCCGCCGTGCTCGCCAAGCGCTATCGTGTCTGGGCCACCAAGGGCAATTTCAATAACCTGATCGGCATGCCGCTCACGGTGCTTTCCGCTCCGGCCGATACCGAGGTCCTGGTGCTCGAGATGGGCATGAACCATTTCCACGAGATCGAGCGCCTGTCCCAGTCCGCCAATCCCAACCTTGCCATCGTGAGCAAGATCGGCACCTCTCACATCGGCATTTTGGGTAGCCGCGAGAACATCGCCCGCGCTAAGGCCGAGATTGTCCAGGGTATGTGCGCCGCCGGCGACTTCTTGCCGCTGCTGGTTTTGGGCGGCGAGGACGACTTTACGCCGTTCATTCGCGATACGTTCGCCCAGCCTGCTGGTATCGACGTGATGCTGGCCGGCGTCTCGGACGATGATGAGGTCCGCGCCCGCGACATTCGTGTTGATGACGAGGGCCGTCCGGTCTTTACTCTCGATTTTGGTCAGGGCGAGACAATCGATACCATGCTTGCTATCCCCGGCGTGCAGTCCGTTCCAAATGCCGTTAAGGCCGCCGCGGTTGCCTATCGCCTGGGCGTGACGCCCGAGCAGATCGATGCTGCCTTTAGGGGCCTCACGATTACCGGTCACCGCCAGGAGATCAAGCGCGCCAAGAGCGGTGCCCGCGTCATTGACGATTCCTATAACGCCAGCGCCGAATCCATGGCTGCTGGTCTCGATCTGCTGTGCTCGCTTTCGTGCACGGGGTCTCGCATGGCGATCCTGGGCGAGATGGGCGAGATGGGCGATGAGGCTCCTCGCATGCATGAGCTCGTGGGCGCTTATGCCGCCGCCAAGAAGCTCGACATGCTGGCGTGTGTGGGTGGTGAGCTGGCCCAGCTTATGGCCGATGCCGCGCGTATGATGGGCATGGACGAGGACCGCATCCAGGTGTTCTCCGATTATCAGCAGGTGCTCGACCGCATGGGCGGCGCGCTTGAAAAACATGATGTTGTACTGGTCAAGGGTTCCCGCTTTGTTGAGCTCGACCGCTTTGTGGAAGGTGTGTGCTAGCCCATGTTCGGTAATCCCTCGTATCCAACGTATCAGGCTTTTTTGGGGCTTGGCATCGCCGCCGCCATTGCGCTGCTGCTCATGCCGTGGTGGATCAAGCTGCTCAAGGTCGAGGGTATCGGCCAGCAGGTTCGTGCCGACGGCCCCAAGCGTCATTTGGTTAAGCAGGGAACGCCCACCATGGGTGGTGTTGTCATCCTCGTCGCGATCTCGCTGACCTGCCTGCTGATGGGCAAGCTCACCACCGAGCTCGTGCTCGTGCTGCTCGCCACGCTGGCGACCGGCGTGCTGGGCCTGATCGACGACCTGACCTCCGTTACGCATGGGCGCTCGCTCGGTCTGACGCCTCATGCCAAGATGATTGGCCTAACCATTATCTGTGTCACCTTTACGGTACTTGCCGTCAACTGGTGCGGCGTCGCCCCCGAGATTCGTTTTCCCGGCGGCCTGACGATTGACCTCGGTGTTCTTTCGACCACTATCTGCGGCTTTTCGTTCCCGTGGCTTTACATTGTCTTTTGCTGGCTGATGATCGCCGGTCTTTCTAATGCCGTGAACCTGACTGATGGCCTTGACGGTCTTGCTGGCGGCACCTCCATGATTGCCATGCTCGCCATGGCTGCCATGGCGTTTTTGCACGGAGACGTGAACCTGTCCATCTTCTGCACCGCGTGTGCCGGTGCCTGCTTGGGCTTTCTGTGGTTCAACTGCTATCCGGCGAGCATCTTTATGGGCGATACTGGCTCGCTTGCCCTGGGCGCCGCGTTTGCCTGCACGTCCATCATGACCAACACCGAGGTCGTCTCCCTCATCATCGGCGGCCTGTTTATCGTTGAGACCCTGTCGGTCATGATTCAGGTTGTCTACTTCCACTTTACGCACAAGCGCGTCTTCCTTATGGCGCCCATCCATCATCATTTCGAAAAGAAGGGCTGGGCCGAGACCAAGGTCGTCATCCGTTTTTGGATTATCGCTGCGGCCTTTGGTGCCGTTGGCCTTGCTTTGTTCTTCCAGTTGGGATAGTGGTCTTTCATGCCTCTTGCTGATGTCTTTAGCCTGCTCGTTTTGGGTCAGGGCAAATCCGGTCTCGATGTCGCCCGCTGGGCGCTGGCACATCCCGAGCGCGTAAGTGCCGTTACCGTGTATGGCGGCGGCACCTCTGAGCCCAATGACGCCACGCGTGCGCTCGAGGCTGCTGGTGCGTCGTTTGTCTATGGGACCGAACAGGTCGAGGGCGCCTATGACGTATGCGTGACGTGCCCGGGCATCTCGGAGTTCTCGGGCTTCTTTAAGGCCGGGCGCGAGCATGCCGCCCAGATTATGGGTGAGCCCGAGTTTGCCTATCGCCTGTCGCCCGATAACTGGATTGCCATCACGGGTACCAACGGCAAGACGACCACCACGTCGTTGACTGATTATCTGTTCAAGGCTGCCGGCGAGGCCAGCGTAGCTGTCGGCAACATCGGCGAGCCGCCGGTCAACGAGATTGACGGCCGAGCTCATAACGAGTGGTTTGTGGCTGAGCTCTCGAGCTACCAGATTGCTACGACCGCCGAGCTTCATCCTCGCGTGGCGGTGCTGCTCAACATCACTCCCGACCACTTGGGCTGGCATAAGAGCCATAAGAACTATGCGCTTGCCAAGATCAAACTGTTTGACAATATGGTCGATGACGATCTGGTGGTTGTCGACGTCGAAGACGCCGGCATTCACGAGTTCGATGAGTACATCTACACGCCGGGTCGTCGCATCTGCAAGGTCGCTTTTGACGAGCCCGAGGGCGAGGATGCCGCCTTTGTGCGCGATGGCAAGATGATCGTGCGCCTGAAGGGCGTCGAGACCCCGCTCATCGCTACAGCCGAGCTCAAGATCTCGGGCCATCACAATGTTATCAATGCCCTGTGCGCTGCCACGGCTGCCCTGGCAGTCGGTGCCGATGTCGATGGTGTCTGCCGCGGTCTGGCCTCGTTCCAGCCGCTCGAGCACCGCGTGGAGCCGTGTGGCGAGATTGACGGCGTGCGCTACGTCAACGATTCCAAGGCGACTAACACCGATGCGGTCGAGAAGGCGCTGACGGCATTTCCTGATGACGACGTGATCTTGCTGCTCGGCGGCCACGATAAGGGCACGCCGCTCACGGACTTCGCGCGCGTTGTTATGGATAACGTACGCTCGGTCGTCTGCTTTGGCGATGCGCGCGAGCGTTTCACCGCCGCTATGGACGAGGCCGATGTCGATGGCGATGTGGATATCGCCCAGGCGGATGACCTGCGCGATGCCGTGGACGTCGCCCGTTCGCTGTCGAGCCGTGGCGACGTGATCTTACTTTCTCCTGCCTGCTCTTCGTTCGATGAGTTCTCGGGCTATGAGGAGCGCGGCCGCGTGTTTAAGGACTATGTGGCCCAGCTTGCCGCTGCGGCGAAATCGCAAATGGAATAGGGGTTGCCGGTGAGAGAGGAGAGCCCCCGACAAGGTATGAGGAGGCCCGACTCGGACCGTGCTTCCTCGCGGCGCAGCACACCGCGTTCCGGTCGCGGCGGGCAGACGTTTAGCGAACGCTATATTGCCGGCGTTCCCGCCCGCATCATGCGCCCCCGTTTGATATTCATGGCCTGCCTGTTTACCTTGGTGTGCTTTGGCCTGCTGATGGTGTACTCGGCGTCTTCGGTCGAGGCGCTGCACGAGAATGGCTCGGCGACGTTTTTTCTGTTTCGACAAGCCGCGTTTGCCGGAGTTGGCGTGCTGGCTATGGTTGCCATCGTGCGCATCTTGCCGGACAGCTGGTTTGGGGAGGATGTGCTCAAGATCTTCCTATTCGTCATGATGTTCTTGCTTGTGCTGGTGTTTTTAATGGGCAGCGGTAGTCGCGGTGCCACACGCTGGCTCAACATCGCCGGTATTCAGTTCCAACCCTCTGAGTTTCTAAAGCCGTTTGCCATTGCGTATTCGGCCATCATGCTCGACCGCTTCTTTTCGCCCGGTGGCAACATCAACGAGTTTCTTAGCAAGATGGGCATCTGTTTGGCCCCTTCGATTTTTTTGATCTTTATCCAGCCCGACTTTGGTACCGTTCTGATCATTTTATTGACGCTGGTATGCATGGCACTGTTTGCGGGATTGGATCCCAAATTTATCGTCTGGACGCTCGTTGGCGGCATCGTCGTCATTGCAATCGCCCTTATTGCCGAGCCGTATCGTATGACGCGTGTCGAGGTTGCTTGGAATCCCTGGGCCGACGAGTATGGTGATGGCTATCAGGCCACGCTTGCCATCATGGCCTTTGCCTCGGGCGGTCTGTTCGGCCGTGGCATCGGCAACTCAACCATGAAGTACTCGTATCTGCCCGAGGCGCACAACGACTACATCCTGGCCATCATTGGAGAGGAAGTCGGTTTTGTCGGAACCGTGCTGTTCTTCTTGGTGTTTGCGATGCTGATCTACTCGGCGTTTCGCATTGCCGAGCAGGCGACCGATCGTCGGGGTGCGCTCATGGCGTCTGGCTCCGCGGTCATTCTCGCGGTGCAGTTTTTGATTAACGCGCTGGGCATCCTCAACGTGTTTCCCATGACGGGCAAACCGTTGCCGTTTATTAGCTACGGCGGTTCGTCGATTATCGTGTCGCTCATGCTTGCCGGGTTGATCCTGCGCGTTTCGTACGAGAGCGCCCGCCGCGATGAGTACGACCGTCGCCGCGAGAGCTTTGCCGTTATGGATGAGAGTACCGCCGGCGTGCCCCACGTGCGCGGCGAGCGATCTTCGCGTAACGGTTTTACCGTCCTGGATGGCTCTGCGACCGAGCCGGCAGCCCGCCCGTGTCAGCGAACGGCGCCGCAAGGTCGTCCTCAGCGCCCCAGCCCTCGCAACGCGGGCGGCGGATATAATCGAATCGATTTGAACTCGGACCCGTCGGCGCGTCTGCGCACCGACGACCAGGGACCGCGTGTACGAAGGGACTACCATGACCGATAAGATGACCGTTGCTATTGCAGCCGGCGGCACGGCGGGACACATCAACCCCGCGCTCGCCTTGGCCGAAGAGCTGCGTGATCGTGGCCACCACGTTGTGTTCGTGGGCCAGTCGCGCAAGCTCGAGGGTCGTCTGGTCCCCGAGGCTGGGTTTGATTTTGTGCCCATTACGGTCACGGGCTTCGACCGCTCCCGTCCTTGGACGGCGCTGACCTCGCTGTGGCGTGTCAACAAGGCCAAGCGTGCGCTCGCCAGTCATTTCTCAAAGGTCGGCAAGCCCGATGCTGCCGTCGGTTTTGGTGCCTATGTCGAGGTTCCGCTGCTGGGGTGGTGCAAGGGCGCAGGCGTTCCGTATCTGCTGCATGAGCAGAACTCTGTTCCGGGCCTGGCCAACAAGATGATGAACTCCCACGCTGCCCGCGTGTGCATCTCGGTGCCGGCAGCGCGTTCGGTCTTTGAGCGCGAAGGTGACCCTGACCACGTGCTCATGACCGGCAACCCCGTACGTCGCTCGGTAATCGAGGGCGATCGCGCTCGCGGCCGCAAGGCACTTGGCGTTCCCGAGGACGCTACGCTGCTACTCGTCTTTGGCGGTTCACTTGGCGCCCAGCACCTCAACGAGCGCGTGGTCTCGCTCAAAAACGAGCTGCTTTCACGCAAGAACCTCTATGTGTTGCATTCGACGGGTGCCGACGGCTTTGAGGAGACCGAGCGCGCTTTGGCGCTGACGCCCGAGGAGGCGAAGCGTTACCGCGTCCAGCCTTACATCGACAACATGGGCGATATGCTGGCTGCTGCCGATTTGGTGCTCTCGCGTTCGGGCGCATCGAGCGTGGCCGAGATCGCTGCGCTCGCCGTGCCCTCGGTGCTCGTGCCGTATCCGCATGCGACGGCCGACCACCAAACCACCAATGCCCGGTATCTGGTCGACGCCGGGGCCGGCGTGCTCTGCGCCGATGCCGATATCGACGGTTCTGCCTTTGCTGATGAGCTGTTGCACCTGGTCGATGACGCGGCGGCGCGCGACACCATGCGACAGGCGGCGCGTGGTCTGGCTCAGGATAGGGCCGCCGCTCTTCTGGCCGATGCGGTAGAGGGTTTGCGTTAGTTAGACGGGATATCGTCGGTCGCCCTCGCGCTGATGCGGTAGGTGCGGTACAGTTAACGGGTTACAGGCAGTGTTTACGCAAGGAGTACACGAGCACATGGCTGATTCCCAGACTGCAACCTCCGCGCCCGAGTTTAAGAGCGCCCACTTTATCGGTATCGGCGGCGCCGGCATGAGCGGCATCGCCCTCGTTCTGCACGAGCGCGGTTATGCCGTTACCGGCTCCGACCTTAAGACGTCACGCTATATCCGCCAGCTTACCCGCGCTGGTGTGAAGGTGCATGTGGGCCATGAGGCCGCCACGATCGACGAGGTCAAGCCCGACGTGGTTGTTGTCTCCACCGCTATTCCGGAGTCCAACCCTGAGCTCGTGCGCGCTCGCGAGCTGGGCATTCCCGTGTGGCCCCGTGCCAAGATGCTCTCTGCCTTGGGCCACGGCTACACCACCGTCGCTGTTGCCGGCACGCATGGCAAGACCACCACGTCTTCGATGTGCGCCACCATGCTCGACCGCATGGGTCTGGATCCGAGCTTCCTGATCGGTGGCATCGTTGAGGGCTATGACACGAACGGCAAGAACGGCTCGGGCGACTACTTTGTCGCCGAGGCCGACGAGTCCGACAGCTCCTTCCTGTTCCTGAACCCCAATGTGGTCATTGTGACCAACGTCGAGGCCGATCACCTCGATCACTACTCGGGTATCGAGGAGATCGAGGCAACTTTCGCCAAATTCATGAGCCTGGTGGGCGAGGACGGCACCGTCATCGTCTGCGGTGAGGACCCGCATCTGGTCGAGCTCGCCAAGTCGACGGGCCATCACGTGCTTTCCTACGGCTTTGCCGAGAGCAACGACATCGTCTGCATGCACCCGGATGTCAAGGGCATCCAGAGTGACTTTATCGTCCGCTTTGAGGACGGCACTGAGCATGCCGTGGAGATCAAGAGCAATCCCGGTCGCCACAACATGCTCAACGCCACGGCGGTGCTCACCGTCGCCCATGTCCTGGGCCTTGACATCGACGCCGCCGCCAAGGCGCTCTCGAGCTTTGAGGGCGTCCGCCGTCGCTTTACCCACGTGGGCGATATCGATGGCATCACCGTGGTCGATGATTACGGCCATCACCCCACCGAGATCAAGGCGACGCTTGCTGCCGCTTCGTCGCTGGGCTACAAGCATGTCGACGTCGTGTTCCAGCCGCACCGTTATTCGCGCCTGCAGGCCCTGTGCGACGACTTTGCCGATGCATTTGCCAATGCCGATAAACTGCTGCTGATTGATGTGTTCTCGGCTGGCGAGATGCCCATTCCGGGTGTCACCTCTAAGATGCTCGCCGATACCGTGCGCGCCAAGCATCCTGGCAAGGAGGTCGTGTACTGCTCCAGCCGTCTTGAGCTCAATCAGGAGCTCGAGCAGATGGTGGGCGAGGGCGACCTGCTGCTCACCATGGGTGCCGGTGACGTTACGACCGTCGGTCCCGAGTTCATTGAGTATCTGACTGCCAAGAAAGACGCTTAAGTCTAATGGGTCTGTTTAACGCCGTCATGGCGCTCTCGGGCATGATCGACACGGATGTGATCGAGGACGAGCGCCTTGCGCGTCATACGAGCTATCGTATCGGCGGCAAGGCCGACCTCTTTGTGACGTGCCATAGCTATCATGCCCTCCGCCGCGCCGTGGCGGTGCTCGATCGCGAGCAGGTGCCGTGGGTCGTCATCGGCAAGGGCTCCAATCTGCTGGTTGCCGATGGCGGTTATCGCGGCGCCGTCATTTCGCTCGGACGTGAGTTTCAGCGCACGGTTGTTGCCGATGACGGTTGTACGCTGACGGTCGGTGCGGGCGTGATGTTTGCGCGCCTGGTCAACGATGCCCTGTCGCGTAGCCTCTCGGGCCTTGAGTTTGCCGTTGGCATCCCTGGTTCGGTCGGCGGTGCGATATCTATGAATGCCGGCACACGGACCGAGTGGATTGGCTCGCTGGTTGAGGATGTCGTAACGTTTGACCCGGCATCCGGTATCAAGCATTATGCGGGGTCCGAGATCACTTGGGGCTACCGCGAATGTAGCCTTCCCCGCAATGAGATCATCCTCGAGTGCGTGCTCAAGCTTAAACCGGCGCCCAAGGCCGACATTCGCGAGCGCATGGAACGGTACCTGACGAGGCGCAAGCGTACGCAGCCCATGGGTCGCGCGTCCTGCGGGTCGGTCTTTCGTAACCCGCCCGATGCGAGTGTGGGCAAGCTTATCGAGGATTGTGGATTAAAGGGTTTTTCGATTGGCGGCGCGGAAGTTTCGCCCGTTCACGCTAATTTTATCGTTAATAACGGAACTGCCTCGGCCGATGACGTTGCCGCGGTTATCAGACATGTGCACGGAAAGGTGAGGGAGGCGTATGGCATCGAGCTCAGACCGGAAGTTAAATTCCTCGGCTTCTAGAGCATCGAAACCCACCTTCCGCCGCGCCGGAGGGCGTTCCGGCGCGCCTGCCAAACCTCAACGCAATACCGTCGCGCACTCTAAGTCTGTCGGGCATGCTCGACAGACCAGTCGTCCGGTCGTCGGCTCGCAGCTCGGTAATCGTCCGGCCGCAAAAAAGTCCTCGCGTCCCTCGGTGACGTCAAAGCCTGTTATGGGCGCCAAGCCTGCCCGTCCCATGGCAACTCCTAAGCCCTCGACGGGAACTAAAGCGCCGCGTCCAGGTCGCACGCTGGGCGCATCGAAACCGCGCTCGCTGACATCGGTGCCGGCTACCGCCAAGAAGCCTTCGGGTAAAAAAAGCGTCAACCCGTTGTCTTCACTTGGGGCGATGGTAAATAAAACATCAGACGCCGCTTCTGTCGTTACAGGCAAAGGCAAAATCGTGGGCGGCGTTCTGGCCGTCTTGGCCGTGCTCGTCGTCGTTGCCATCGTGGTGATTAACTCTGGATTGTTTACCGCCACTGATATTCAGATTCAAGGCAGCGAGCATGTGACGAAGCACGATGCTATCCAGCTGATCGATTTGCCCGAGGGAACGTCGCTTTTTAACGTCGATCCCGACCAGATTACCGAGGACCTCAAGCAGAACCCGTGGGTCTCGGGCGTGGATGTCCAGCGTCAGTTCCCGCATACGCTCATCATTACGCCGATGGAGCGCAAGGTCATCGCAATTGCCTATATCAGCTCCGATGACCTTGCCTGGGCCATCGGGGATGATGACACCTGGATCGCCCCGCTGTCGACGTCGGTCGAAGTGGACGACCAGGGCAACGTCATCACGACAGGGCAGGGCTCAAATACCCTGACCGGAATCGATGCCGCGCTGGCGCTCGCTAAGCATTATGGCGCGGTGTTGTTGACTGATGTCTCGGCGGATGTCGCTCCGGTTTCCGGCCAGGCAGTGAGCTCCAAGGCCGTTAAGGCTGGCTTGGATTATGTGCGTGGTTTTTCGAGCGAGTTCTTGGGACAAGTCAAGGATATTTCCACGCCTTCGGTCGAAGCCATCTCGGCAAACCTCAATAACGGCATTGAGGTGTCGCTGGGCGATTCGGACGATATCGCCAAGAAGGAACGCGTAGTCACCAAGTTGCTTTCGCAGGTAGAGGGCGTAACGTATATCAATGTGCGCTCTCCGGGCAACTACACATTTAGGAATGCTCCGACCTCGTAGCGCTGGTTGATGCTTTGTTGAGGGGCCATACCACGCCGTTTATCTGGTTTGTTTGGTTTTCACGGTCAATTATTTGACTGATACGTTCATAATGTG
>CABQZS010000072.1 GCA_902468695.1 uncultured Collinsella sp. | reverse complement strand
GGGTGCAGCGCTCATCGCCGAGGATCCCGAGCCTACCGAGGAGCAGATCAAGTACGCCATCCGCGGCAATGTTTGCCGCTGCACCGGCTACAAAAAGATTATCGAGGGCATCTCGCTGGCAGCTGCGGTGCTCCGTGGCGAAAAGCAGATCGACGAGGATCTGGAGCGCGGCGACGACTACGGCGTGGGCAAGCGCGCCTTCCGTATTGACGTGCGCAAGAAGGTGCTCGGCGAGGGCAAATATCCCGACGACATCGACGAGCTCGATCAGCCGGGTCTGACCTACGCCAGCGCCGTGCGCTCCAAGTATCCGCGCGCCCGCGTGCTCTCCATCGATACCTCCAAGGCCGAGGCCCTGCCCGGTGTGGTGGGCATCCTGCGCGCCGAGGACGTGCCGGTCAACCAGGTCGGCCACCTTATCCAGGACTGGGACGTCATGATCGCCCAGGGCGATATCACCCGCTGCGTGGGCGATGCCATCGTGCTGGTGGTCGCCGAGGACGAGGCGACGCTCGAGAAGGCCAAGAAGCTCGTAAAGATTGACTACGAGCCGCTGGAGCCCGTGCGCAACATTGTCGAGGCCAGGGCCGCCGACGCCCCGCGCCTGCATGACAGCTTCTTTGCCTTCGGCAACACAGTGGAGCTCAAGGACAACGTGTGCCAGAGCCGTCATGTGACGCGCGGCGACGCCGCCAAGGCGCTGGCAGAGAGCGCGTTTACCGTGACACAGCGCTTTACCACGCCCTTTACCGAGCATGCCTTCTTGGAGCCCGAGTGTGCCGTTGCCTTCCCGTACAAGAACGGCGTCAAGGTGCAGTCGACCGACCAGGGTGCCTACGATACGCGCAAAGAGTGCGCCCACATGTTTGGCTGGGATAGCGAGCCCGAGCGCGTGGTCGTCGAGACCATGCTCGTGGGCGGCGGCTTTGGCGGCAAGGAGGACGTGTCCATCCAACACCTGGCCGCGCTTGCCGCATATAAGCTCCAGCGTCCTGTGAAGTGCAAGCTCACGCGTGCCGAGTCGCTTGCATTCCATCCCAAGCGCCACGCCATGGACGGTACCTTTACACTGGGTTGCGACGCCGAGGGCAACTTTACCGGTCTGGATTGCGAGATCAACTTTGACACCGGCGCCTACGCGTCGCTGTGCGGCCCGGTGCTCGAGCGCGCCTGCACGCATGCCGTCGGCCCCTACAAGTACCAGAACACCGACATTCGCGGCTTTGGCTACTACACCAACAACCCGCCCGCCGGTGCGTTCCGCGGCTTTGGCGTTTGCCAGTCCGAGTTTGCGCTCGAGAGCCTGATCGACCTGCTGGCAGAGAAGGTCGGCCTGGATCCGTGGGAGATTCGCTACAGAAACGCCATCGAGCCGGGCGAGGTTTTGCCCAACGGCCAGATTGCCGACTGCTCCACGGCGCTGAAGGAGACACTGCTCGAGGTCAAGGATGCCTACTATGCGCATCCCGGACACGCCGGTATCGCCTGCGCCATGAAGAACGCTGGCGTGGGCGTTGGCCTGCCCGATGCCGGCCGCTGCAAGATTCGCGTCGAGAACGGCGTGGCCGTGGTCTATGCCGCCACGTCCGACATCGGCCAGGGCTGCAACACGGTCTTTTTGCAGGACGTTGCCGAGGCATGCGGTCTGCCGCTTTACTGTATTGCCAACGGCGAGTGCTCTACCGAGAACGCTCCCGACTCCGGCACCACGTCTGGTTCGCGTCAGACGGTCGTGACCGGCGAGGCCGTGCGCGGTGCCGCTTTCCTGCTGCGCGATGCCATGGTTGGCATCGAGGCCGGCAAGCCCGCACCCGATGCTCCCGTGAGCGCGCATGGTGACGGTGTCAAGATCGAGTACGACGACGGTCGCGCCTACCAGCTGCGCACGCAGGAACTCGTCGCCGGCCAGGGCATGCATCCCCAGGATCCCGCGGCCGCCATCAAGGCGCTCGAGGGATGCGAGTTTGGCTACGTGTATCTGGAGCCGACCGACAAGCTGGGCGCCGACGTTCCCAATCCCAAGAGTCACATCTGCTACGGCTTTGCCACGCACGTGGCCATTCTGGACGATGACGGCCGCGTGAGCGAGGTCTATGCCGCACACGATTCCGGCAAGGTGGTCAACCCCATCTCCATCCAGGGTCAGATCGAAGGCGGCGTGCTCATGGGTATGGGCTATGCGCTTACCGAGGACTGGCCGCTCAAGGACTGCGTGCCCCAGGCCAGGTACGGCACGCTCGGGCTGTTCCGTGCGCCCGAGATTCCGGATATCCACGCCATCTACGTGGAGAAGGACGAGCTGCTGCCTGTGGCGTACGGCGGCAAGGGCATCGGCGAGATCGCAACGATCCCCACGGCGCCCGCCGTACAGAACGCCTACCGCACGTTTGACGGCAAGCTGCGTCCAAATCTGCCCATGGTGGATACGCCCTACAGCCGCGTCCGCAACCGCGGGTAGGGTAGGGCGCGGACAGCCATTGTTGACGAGCTGTTCGCGCTCAACATCAACTACATACGCTGCGCCTTTGGCCCCGACTCCATCGCGAGTCGGGGCCTTTTGTTTGGAGCGGAGGCCGCGTCTCGAAACGGGTCGTGCTTTCCTTTTGAGCCTCGGGACTGCGGACGATTTCTTGGACCGTTACGCGGCCCTTCCCAGTGCGGCGCGGAACTCGGCCGGCGTGCGGCCGCCGAGCGCATCGCTGCGCCTCTCCGTATTGTATCGGCCGATCCAGCCCCCGAGCTCCTCGATGAAGCGGGCGGGGGTCCAGCCCGACCAGTCCCTGCCGTGCCAGAACTCCCTCTTGAGCAGGCCGAAGAAGCCCTCCATCGCCGCGTTGTCCGGGCTGCAGCCCTTGGCGGACATGCTCCTGGCGAGGCCGTGCCCCTCGCAGATCGAGATCCGTCCGGGCCAGCGGTACGGAAAAGTGTCGAAATAGGCACCTTAAAACTTCGGAAAAGTGTAGCTGGATGACAAAACAGCACTTAGAAGCTGGTGCTGGATGCGGGATCCTGCGGCCGTCTTCAGCTCTCGCTACTCGTCGTCTCCGTCGTTGGGGTCGCCCTTGAGGGTGTTGATGTCCAGGTACTGGTTATCGTCCTCTTTTTGCTGGGTCTCCGACTCCGCTTGGGTGGGGCCGCGGAACAGTTGGAATCCCTCAAACGCAATGACGCCGAGCAGGGCAATGATAATGGCGATAAAGGCAACCTTGACTGCCTGCGGAAATTCCGAGAAACGCAGCGCCTTTTCCTCGGCGTAATAATCGGCGAAGCGCTCTTCGCCCGTGCTTTTGGTATACGCCGGCGCGGACGCGGCCTCCGGGTCATATTCCGGTTCGGGCGTGGCAGCGTACGGATCGTTGAGATAATCGCTCGATGCGGTGCCAGCATAGCCATCGGAATAATCGGAATATGCCGCACCGCCCTCATAGTCCGCGGCGCTCGTGTTGGCGGCAAAAAGCGGGTTAACTGGAACATCGAGCGCCGGCATGCCGGTAGAGGTCTCATCCAGATCGGCTGCAGCCCAGGAATCATGGACAACCTGATGGGCAACGGGCTCATCGAGCCGTGTGACCGGAGGCTTGCGTGCCGCAGGAACGGGCAACTGCTGGGCGCTGTACATAACGGTGCTGTCGGCCGATTTGCCCTGCGTCGCCGCAGCGAGAAATGCCGCCGTCTCGGACGGGTCGCTTGCGGGGCGGGGAGCGGTCGTGGGCGCCGAAGTGGGTGCGGGCGTCGAAACAGGCGACTGCGCAGGAGTCGGCGCAGATGCGGACTTAGGTGCAAGTGCGGGATTGGGGCTTGACGGGCGAGCCCCGCCGCCCATAAGTTCGTCGGCGGTCCACGGGCGATCATCCATCACGTCGTCAAGGCTCAGCGAAAACAGGTCGTCTTCACCCTCATCGAACATGCGGTGCACATGTCCACCAATTGCCGGAATCAATCCGCGACCGGTGCATGATGCCTTGCTCAACGCCATTCTGTTCCATCCTTTCGAAATACTAATGACATCGATTATATGGAACTTCCCAAGCTGCTCGGTCTTGGATTCGTGCTTTCCAGAACTCGCGCCCAAAAGGGGAGGGACAATCCAGGCGAGTGCCTACTTGTCGCCGGCCGCCGCCTTGGCCTCATTGAGGTAGCTATAGAAGCTGTACTTGGAGATGCCAAAGAACTCGCAGGCGCGCTCGCTCGACTTGGAAATGAGGAAGGCGCCGCGACGGTCGAGGTAGCCAATGGCACGAATGCGCTCGTCTTTGGTCATGAGTGCCGCGGGCTTGCCCACAAACTGTTCGCACTCGTGCAGCAGGTCCTCGAGTAGGTCGCCGATGTTTTTGGTAATGGGCTCGGGCTCGGTGTAGCCCGTGCCGCCGGTGCCGGTAAAGGCGTCGAGCGAGCGCTCAAAAGCCTTCATGAGCGTAATGTCAAAGTTAATGCCCAAAATGCCGACGGGCTTGCCCTCGTCGTTGCGGATAAAGATCGTCGACGATTTGAGCAGCTTACCGTCGGTGGTTTTAGTGAGGTACGGCTCGCGGTCGTGTACATCGGTGGCGCCCTCGTGCATGGACTCAAACACGATATGGCTGGGGCCGTCACCCAGTTTGCGCCCGCTGACGTGGCCGTTTTCGATCACCACGATGGAGTGGTCCACGTCCTCGGTCTCCAGATCGTGGACGACGACTTCGCAGTTGGGGCCAAATTGGAGCGCCAGGCCGTGTGCAAGGCGCTTATAAAACTCAATCTGTGACGGGGTCATGGGTGCCTTCCTAAAAATTAGTTTGGTCTCACTTTGCCATAAACCCCACTTGTTCGCAAATAACGAAAGCGTCGCTGCGTTATGTGACCGTTCGTCGGCGAAAAGGTACCGATTACGGCAACAAACAATTTGTTAGGTTTAGCAATCAAAAAGTGTGATAGAACATTGCTAACAAACTTTTTGTTTGGCATCCACATAAAAGTTCAGTCGCATGAATGGGAATGGACTGGAACGCGTATGCGGGGGCCGGCAAGAGAGAACTTAAGGAGTTCACCGTATGGCCGATAAGATCCAGTGGGCGGGCAACACGATGCCCAAGAGCGATGACAAGCACCTGGGAATCATGAGCCTCGACCACGTGAAGAAGGCCCGTGCCTTCCACCAGTCGTTCCCCCAGTACACCGTCACTCCGCTTGCCCGCCTGGATGGCCAGGCCGCGCGCCTGGGCCTGTCCAACCTGTGCGTTAAGGACGAGAGCTATCGCTTTGGCCTCAACGCCTTTAAAGTTCTGGGCGGTTCGTTTGCCATGGCCAACTATATTGCCGACGAGACCGGCAAGGACGTTGCCGAGTGCACCTTCGATTACCTGACCTCCGATCAGCTTGCCAAGGACTTTGGCCAGGCCACCTTCTTTACCGCCACCGACGGCAACCACGGCCGCGGCGTGGCCTGGGCCGCCAACAAGCTCGGCCAGAAGGCCGTCGTGCACATGCCCAAGGGTTCCACCAAGCCCCGCTTCGACAACATCGCCGCCGAGGGCGCCACGGTGACCATCGAGGAGGTCAACTACGACGAGTGCGTGCGCATGGCCGCCGCCGAGGCCGATGCCTGCGAGCGCGGCGTCATCGTTCAGGACACCGCCTGGGAGGGCTACGAGAAGATTCCGTCCTGGATCATGGAGGGCTACGGCACCATGGCTTCCGAGGCTGCCGAGCAGCTGCGCGAGATGGCCATCAATCGCCCGACGCACGTGTTTGTCCAGGCTGGCGTGGGCTCGCTCGCCGGCGCCGTGGTGGGCTACTTCACCAACCTGTATCCCGATAACCCGCCCACCTTCGTCGTGGTTGAGTGCGCGCCTGCCGCCTGCCTGTACAAGGGCGCTGCCGCCGGCGACGGCGACCCGCGCATCGTGGACGGCGACATGCCCTCCATCATGGCCGGCCTGTGCTGCGGCGAGCCCAACATCCTGGGCTGGGATATCCTGCGCAACCACGCCACCGCCTTTGTGTCCTGCCCCGACTGGGTCACCGCTCGCGGCATGCGCACCCTGGGCGCTCCCGAGAAGGGCGACCCGCGCGTCATCTCCGGCGAGTCCGGCGCTGTGACCACCGGCCTGGTCGAGACTCTCATGCTCGATCCCGAGTACGCCGAGCTCAAGGAGCTCATCGGCCTGGACAAGACGAGCTCCGTGCTCTGCTTCTCCACCGAGGGCGACACCGATCCGGATCAGTACCGTCGTATCGTCTGGGAGGGCGAGTATCCGACCTGCTAGCGAGCCCAACCTGTCCGGAGGCAGCCGGAGGACTTTACTCCCTGCTCGGACAGTCCTGCTCGCACGGAGAGCACATTAAGTGCTCTCCGGCTCGTGCGGAACTCGCGACGGAGCAAAGTCCTCCGTCCGCCTCCTGCGTCTACTTGCTTGTGGGGTGCTCGACCTCACGCTGCTTGGCACAAGTGATCTATCTGAAATATCTACCTGTAGGTAAACCCTTGTAGAAAGGTTGACTGTTATGACTAAGGAACTCGATTTCGAGGCAATTAAAAACGCTGCTGAGTCCCACCGTGCTGATATGACGCGTTTTCTTCGCGCAATGATTAGCCATCCCTCTGAGTCCTGCGAGGAGGGTGAGGTTGTTGCCTGCATCAAGGCCGAGATGGAGAGCCTTGGCTATGACGAGGTCAAGGTCGACGGCCTGGGCAACGTCATGGGCTTTATGGGCGAGGGCGACAAGATCATCGCCATCGACTCCCACATCGACACCGTCGGCATCGGCAACATCGAGAACTGGGACGCCGATCCCTATGAGGGCTACGAGACCGACGAGATCATCTACGGCCGCGGCGGCTCTGACCAGGAGGGCGGCATGGCTTCCGCTACTTACGCTGCCAAGATGATGAAGGACATGGGCCTCATCCCCGAGGGCTACAAGATCATGGTCGTCGGCACCGTCCAGGAAGAGGACTGCGACGGCATGTGCTGGCAGTACATCTACAACAAGGACGGCATTAAGCCCGAGTTCGTCATTTCCACCGAGCCCACCGACGGCG
>CABQZS010000071.1 GCA_902468695.1 uncultured Collinsella sp. | reverse complement strand
GCGGTGCCGACTGCGGCATCTGCGGCTGGGACTCGCTTATCGAGGCAGACCTCAACCTGCTGCAGCTGGTCGACCTGGGCTACGGCCTGTGCACGTTTATCGAGGCGGAGCCTGCGTGGCGCGCCGGCCAGGCCGAGCGCAACTATGCCCGCCGTGGGTCGCTTCGCGTGGCAACCAAGTACCCGCGCATCGCGAGTGCCTGGTATGCCGAGCGCGGCGTGAACGCCGACATCGTCTCGCTGCACGGCAACATCGAGCTGGGCCCCATTGTCGGCATGACCGATCGTATCGTGGATATTACCGCCACGGGCGCCACGCTGCGTGACAACGACCTGGTTATTACTGGTCGCATTATGGACTGCACGGCCCGCTTCTTTGTCAATCCGGGTGCCGCACGTCTGGATCCGCGCGTGCGCAATCTGGCAGATCGCTTGGCGGCAGCCGTGAAGGACAAGCATTTTGAGCCCGTTGCGGGCTCGGCACAATAGCGCGAGCACGCACGGGCGCCCCAACGTCCGGGCTGCGGGCCGACTTGCGCCGCCGCCCGGTCTCTCGTTTTTCAGACGCAACCTCGACCGATAGGGGATACCGATATGAAGACCATCAAGCTTGCTCCCGGCGAGCGCCTCGTTACCAACCAGCTCAACCGTAAGGGCGTGCTGCCGCAAAACATCGTCGACGCCGCCCGCGATATCGTGGCCAACGTGCGTGCCAACGGCGATGCTGCAGTGCGCGACTATTGCCAGCGCTTTGACGGCGTTGAGCTGCAGAGCTTCCGTCTGCCGCAAGAGCAGATCGATGCCGCGCTCGAAGGCCTCGATCCGGCCTTTGTCGCCGCGCTCGAGAAGGCTGCACGCCAGATTCGCGAGTTCCACCAGCGCGAGGTCGAGCAGAGCTGGTTTACCACGCGCCCGGACGGCACGATGCTCGGCGTTAAGGTGACCCCGCTTGCCGCGGCTGGCATCTACGTGCCGGGCGGCCGTGCGCAGTATCCCTCCACCGTGCTTATGAACGCCATTCCCGCCAAGGTGGCCGGCGTCAAACGCGTGGTCATGGTGACCCCGCCGCAAAAGGACGGCCTAATCAGCCCCTACACGCTCGCGGCCGCCAAGCTCGGCGGCGTGGACGAGATCTATATGGTGGGCGGCGCCCAGGCCGTGGCCGCGCTGGCGTACGGTACCGAGACCATTCCGCGTGTCGACAAGATCACCGGCCCGGGCAACGCCTTTGTCGCCGCTGCCAAGCAGATTGTCTCGGGTGATGTGGGTATCGATATGGTCGCCGGTCCCTCCGAGGTTTGCGTGCTGGCCGATGCTACGGCCAAGCCCATGGTGGTCGCGGCAGACCTGATGGCCCAGGCCGAGCACGATCCGCTGGCGGCCTGCTATCTGGTGACCTGCAACGAGCAGTTTGCGCGTGAGGTTGAGACGGGTATCGACATCCTGGTAGCGCAGTCGCCACGCGCCGAGATCACGCGCGCTTCGCTCGACAATGAGGGCACCATTGTGGTGGCAGCCGACATGGCTGCCGCCGTCGAAGCGGTGAACACCGTGGCGCCCGAGCACCTTGAGCTGCACTGCAAGGACGCGATGGGCCTGCTCGGCGGCATTCGCAACGCCGGCGCCATCTTTGTGGGCGCTTGGAGCTCCGAGCCGCTCGGCGATTACGTTGCCGGCCCCAATCACACGCTGCCGACCGGCGGCACGGCCATGTTCTCCAACCCGCTTTCGGTGGAGGAGTTCGTCAAGCGCTCGAGTGTCATTTGCTATACGCCCGAGGGCCTGCTCTCGGACGCTCCCGCTACGCAGCGCCTGGCCGAGGCCGAGGGCCTGTGGGCACACGCGCTTTCCGCCGCACTGCGTCGTCGTGTGTTGGAGCAGGGCGAG
>CABQZS010000070.1 GCA_902468695.1 uncultured Collinsella sp. | reverse complement strand
CTCGGACATGCAAAGAGGCTCCGCATCGCGCTTCGCGCTGCGGAGCCTCTTTGCGTCCTGCGGAATGTTCCGGAGAGAAGCCCCCGTCACACCCCCGGATTCCCTGCGTTTACGGCCTTGAGGTCGGCGTGGGCGGAGGACGTGGTTGTTGGGGATACATGTCCCGGTTGCTGTTTCGCGCTTTGCGCGAAAGGCGCACCATTTTGGCGTGGACGGAGAACGTGGTTGTCGCGTTAACTTGTCCCGGTCGCATTTCTGGAGCGTTCCCCCGCCATAAATTACCCTTGGCATACTTGCGCGAAAGTCTACTGGTGCTACACTTGCAATTGCTGTTTCAGGGCGGGGTGGAATTCCCCACTGGCGGTAAATTGGGCGGTGCCAAAGGGGTGCCGTGGCGCAGGTAAATTGTCTGCGGCCGAGCCGATGAGTCCGCGACCCGGGTGTGCGTTGGTTCGCATGCCGGCTGAACTGGTGAGATCCCAGTACCAACGGTTAGAGTCCGGATGAAAGAGGCAGGTGATCTTATGTCTGAACAGTCGCAGCATATCCATTTTGAGAACACGAATAGGTGGAGCACCAAACAGCTCGTTACCATGGCGTTGATGTGCGCCTTGGGCGCCCTGTTTATGTACGTGCAGCTGCCTATCCTTCCTTCGGCGCCGTTTTTGACGTATGACCCGTCGCTGGTGCCGGCGATGGTGTGCGGGTTTGCATATGGCCCCGGTGCCGGCACCGCTGTTGCCGCCATGGCGATCGTTATCCATGCACTCACTACGGGTGACTGGGTCGGCGCGCTTATGAATCTGGTTGCCACGCTGGGCTACATTCTGCCCGCGGCTATCGTCTATCAGAAGATGCACACCTATAAGGGTGCCGTGATTGGCCTGGTGCTCGGCGTCATTGCCGCTACGGCGCTGTCTATGGTCGCAAACCTTACTATTGGCGTTTGGTTCTGGTATGGCTCGGTCGATGTGATCGCCCCGCTCATGATTCCTGCCGTACTGCCGTTCAACCTTATCAAGACCGTGCTTAACTCGGTGTTGACGCTGGTGGTGTATAAAGCAGTTTCCAACCTCATCACGCCTAAAAAGGACCAGGTCAAAGGCCGCGCATGATTGAGTGTCGGGGCGTTTCCTTTAGCTATGACGGTGTCGTGTCGGCACTCGATGGTGTCGATCTGAGCATCGAGGACGGGGAGTTTTTCTGCATCCTCGGTGGCAATGGGTCGGGCAAGTCGACGTTTGCCAAGCATCTGAATGCGCTGTTGCAACCCGATGCGGGCACGGTACGCATCAACGGCATGGATGCGTCCGACCCCGAGCTGGTCTACGACATTCGCTCGACCGCGGGCATGGTATTCCAGAATCCCGATGATCAGCTGGTGGCAACGCTTGTCGAAGATGACGTTGCGTTCGGTCCCGAAAACCTTGGCGTGCCATCGGCGCAAATTGCGCAGCGCGTACGCGAGGCGCTGAAGGGTGTGGGCCTGGTGGGCTTTGAGCGCCACGAGACCCACGCGCTTTCGGGTGGCCAAAAGCAGCGCGTGGCGCTTGCCGGCGTGCTCACCATGGAACCGCGCGTGCTCATATTGGACGAGGCTTCCTCGATGCTCGATCCGCGTGGGCGCAAGGGCCTCATGAAGGCTTGCCGCGCGTTGCACGCTCGCGGCATGACCATCGTGATGATTACGCACTTTATGGAAGAGGCCGCCGAGGCCGATCGTGTCGCGGTGTTTCGGGCGGGGCGCGTTGCCATGCTCGGTAAGCCCGAGGAAATCTTGACGCGGGCAGACGAACTTGCGCAGCTCAACCTGGATATGCCGGCGTCGTGCTGTCTGGGCAGGTCGCTTCGTGCGAAGGGCGTGCCCGTTTGCGCACAGGTGCGTGAGGCGGATATGGTCGCCGAGATTGCGCAGGCTTATGCCGAGCGAAGTGGGGCAGACATCGCGGGGCAGTCTTCCGTATCCCAGTTGGAAATCGCTGACGGCACTGTTCCGGTAGACAACGAGGGCAACGCGTCGGAGCCCGTCATCGAGCTATCCCGTGTTTCGTACAGTTATTCGCTCAGTCCGCGCGAGCGCCGCCGCTGGCATAAGCGCTCGGCCACTGCGGGCAAATCGAACAAACAGGCTCTCTGGGGAAACGACCCCAGCAGCCCGTGGGCGCTGCGCGATGTATCGCTGACGGTGCGTCGCGGCGAGTTCCTGGGTTTGGCAGGTCATACCGGTTCGGGTAAGTCGACGCTGGTCCAGCATCTCAACGGTTTGATTCGTCCCCAGGAGGGAAGCGTTTGCGCGCTGGGGCTCGATCTGTCAAACAAGAAAGACGCCGCCGCGGTTAAGGCCAAGGTCGGCGTGGTGTTTCAGTATCCTGAGCGTCAGCTGTTTGCCGAAACCGTGGCGCAGGACGTGGCGTTTGGTCCGCACAACCTTGGCTTGCCGCAAGATGAAGTCGACCGTCGTGTCGAGTCATCGCTCTCGCGCGTGGGCCTCGATCTTTCCACGGTCGGCGACAAGAGTCCCTTTGAGCTTTCGGGCGGTCAGCAACGGCGTGTGGCATTCGCCGGCGTGCTCGCCATGGAGCCCGAAGTCCTGGTGCTCGATGAACCCATGGCGGGGCTCGATCCGGCTGCCCGCAGGGATTTCCTAGGGCTCATCGATCGGCTCCATCGCGAGGGCCTGACCGTTGTCATGGTTTCGCACAGCATGGATGACCTGGCCAATTGCTGCGACCGCATCGTCGTAATGAACGAAGGCGCGGTGTTTGCCGAGGGAACCCCCGCGCAGGTGTTTGCGCATGCCGATGAGCTCAAGTCGATCGGCTTGGGCGTTCCCGCCGCCCAGCGTATGGCGCTGGCGCTTACGGAGGTGGGCGTGCCGCTGCGTCGCGGCGGGCTCTATACGGTTGAGTTGTTGGCCGACGAGTTGGCAAATTTGCTGATCGGTCGCTCAGACGGTTCTTCTAACGTCTCGGACATTGCTAAATCCAAGACGGTCGCGCGAGAGGAGGGCTGCTGATGGAGGCGTTTTCGTTTGGCAGCTACTATCCCGGCGATAGTGCAATCCACCGCCTGGACCCGCGAACCAAGTTGCTCTTGGGCTTTGTGTTTCTGATCACGACGCTCACAGTCAGCAGCTTCCGCGGACTGGCCCCGGTCGCAATCTTCGTTGTCCTGATCTATGCCGTGTCCCGGGTGCCGGCTCGTCGCGCTCTGTCGTCGATGGCGCCGCTGCTGGCAATCGTCATCGTGGTTGCGGTGCTCAACCTGTTTTCCGACCAGAGCGGGCGCATCCTGTGGCAGCTCGGCTTTCTGCAGATAAGCGAGGGCTCGCTGCGTTCTGCGGCGTTTGTGGCGTGCCGCCTGACGTTGATGATGGCCGGCATGAGCGCCATTACACTCACCACGCCGACGCTCGACCTCACCGCGGGCTTTGAGCGTCTGCTCGCACCGTTTGCGCGCGTGGGGCTCCCTGCGCATGAGCTCGGCATGATCATGGGTATCGCGTTGCGCTTTATGCCGCAGTTCGCCACCGAGATGAAGCAGACGGCGGACGCGCAGGCAAGCCGCGGCGCGCGCGTGACGTGCGGTCCGCTCGGCGGTGTGCGCATGCTCGGCAGTGTGGCGATTCCGCTGTTCACCGGCGTGTTCCGTCATGCCGAGACGCTTTCGGCCGCCATGGATGCGCGCTGCTATCACGGCGAACAGGGACGCACGCGTCTGCATACACTTACGTTTGGCCGCGGGGATGCACTGGCCGCGGTGGTGACGGTGCTGCTGCTCGTGTGTGTCATCGTCATCAACCTTCAACTTGTTTAGGCGCGATTCGAGCGCAAGAAAGGGGTCCCTATGACCGACAACGACCGCACGGCTCAGCTTGAGCGCGCCTGTTCGTATCTCAGGCGCATTCCGGCGTGGTATCTGGCCACGACCGATGTGGCCGACGGGTATCAGCCTCGCGTGAGGCCGTTTTCATTTGCCATGGTCGATGACGGTAAGCTGTGGTTTTGCACATCGCGCGACAAGGATGTGTGGGCCGAGCTCAGCGCGAACCCCAAGTTTGAGGTTTCGGGTTGGAAACCGGGAGAGTGTTGGATTGTACTGACCGGCGAGGCCGCGCTCGAGGACGATGCGGTCGTGAGCGACAAGGTACGCCAGGCGGGTTTTAAACACATGGTGGGCATCGGCGAGGAACACGATAGCGCCAACGACGGCCGCCTTGCTTTCTTTTCGGTCCGCAACATTGCCGCGCGCTTCTGTGATATCGACGGCAGCGAGGAGCGCCTGGAGCTCTAGCGCTCACCAGCCAGTATTCCGGGGTAGTCAATTTGGGACGGGGCTATTTTAGCTACCCCCATATGCCAGCTGACAATTATCCTGGCCCAAATAACTCATTGGCAGTTAAGGGGTAGCTAAAATAGCCCCGTCCCAAATTGACTACCCATTCCAAATTAGCTAGTGGCAGGAGGACACATGGACGGATTGAATACGGTGTTGGAGTATCTGACGTCGGTGCCGGCATGGTATTTGGCGACGAGCGTTGACGGACAGCCTCATGTGCGTCCGTTTTCGTTTGCGCAGATCCAGGATGGCAAGCTGTGGTTTGTAACAGCGCGCACCAAAGACGTGTGGCAAGAGCTGCTACAAAATCAGCGCTTTGAGGCCACGAGTTGGTGGCCGGGCCATGGCTGGCTCATCTTGCGCGGGCGTGCCGGCTTGGATGACCGGGCTTCGAGCGAAATGCGCGAAGCCGGGTGGAAGCATCTAGAGCGCCTGGGTGAGCACTATGAGGGGCCTAACGACCCCACGCTCGTCTTCTTTAGCGTCGAGGATTCCGAGGCTTTTATCTGCAATCACGACGAATGGGTGCCGGTCGAGCTCTAGCCAGCTGGCTCATCCTAACAACTTGGTTTTCGCATGGGCGGGCCCCGTATTGCCCGGCGCCGTTAGGAGCGCCGGTCAATACGGGGCCCGCTCCATTTGTCAATTCCTTCGAGCGAATGTGTCGGGAATGTTTCAATGCATGAATATGCAAGTCATTTACGTGTTCATGCATCTCTTGGTGCTAAAGTTTCAAGCCACTTCATAACGACCGCTGCGAAATGCGCATCGGTGCATAAATCGCAGACAAGGAGTCTGATATGTCTTTGAAGGTTGGAATCGTCGGCGCGGCTG
>CABQZS010000069.1 GCA_902468695.1 uncultured Collinsella sp. | reverse complement strand
CTCGGCGAGCTCGGTCGTTGCTTCATTAAGCTCGGCCGTCCGGCGGATGCCGTGGAGA
The DNA here is from genome assembly GCA_902468695.1 of uncultured Collinsella sp. GTDB lineage: Bacteria > Actinomycetota > Coriobacteriia > Coriobacteriales > Coriobacteriaceae > Collinsella. The sequence continues at coordinate 14,236 of CABQZS010000069.1, read as the reverse complement.
CCTACCGCACGGCTATCGACTTTGCCGGCCCCCGCGACGACACGCGTGCGCTCAACGCCGGCATGGGTCAGGCGCTTTCTGCCGCCGGCCGTCCCTCCGACGCACTCGACGCCTTTAACGCCGCTACTGCCGATGGCATCTACCAGCTCACCTCCGAGCAGGCCGATGAGCTTGCCCGCGTGCACGATTCGCTTGCCGTGCTGTCTGCCCAGACGGCTATGGCCACGGCTCCGGCGCCCGCGATGGACGCTCCTGCCGTCGATCCGCTCGATCCTACGGGCGCGACCGGCCAGTTTATGCCCGATCCCTCGGATACCGGCTTCTTTACGCTGTCCGAGTCCGAGATGGTTCAGCAGGACCGTCAGGATCGTAAGCAGGCCAAGGTCCGTCGTCGTCATCGCCACACGGGTCTCAAGGTCTTCATCGTGCTGCTTCTGCTCATTTTGATCGCCGCGGGCGGTCTGGGCTTTGCCTACACGCGCGGCTTTGGCTTCCCGTCTCAGGAGTCTGTCGTTACCGATCTGTTCCAGGCTGCCGGCGACGGTGACACCGCAAAGGCCGAGTCTTGCCTGGCCTCGAGCCTGCCCGAGGACGCCAAGTCGATGATCATCTCCTCGATTCCGCAGGGTGCCACCGTGTCCGTCGAGGGCATGGATCAGTCCATGACCGAGACGACCGCCAAGGTTAAGGCGTCGCTGTCCAAGGGTGGCGAGCAGGAGTACACCGTCAAATTCGTGCGCTCCGACAACCATATCGGCTGGGCCGTCTCTTCGCTCGATATGGATTTCTCGGCTGCTGACAACCAGTAGTGACCTTATGGGATTTAGCTTTGCCCGGCGCTTCACCGCAAGTGAGGTGCCGGGCTTGCGCTAGTATGATGAGCTAGTAGTTTTCCAGCAATCATCCAACACATCAGGAGTTGCGTTGTTTTCTTTGATGGATATGTTCTTCGGTAGCTATGCGGGCGATCTTGCCATCGACCTCGGCACCGCAAATACGCTTGTCTCCGTGCGCGGCAAGGGCATCGTCATTCGCGAGCCCTCTGTTGTCGCCATCGACAAGAACGACGAGCGCATCTTGGCGGTCGGTATCGAGGCAAAGCGCATGCTCGGCCGTACGCCCGGCAACATCGTGGCCGTTCGTCCCCTGAAGGACGGCGTCATCGCCGACTTCGATGTTACCGAGGCCATGCTTCGCTACTTTATCGACAAGGCGTCCGAGAAGCGCTATCCGTGGACCCCGCGTCCGCGTGTTGTCGTCTGCGTTCCCTCCGGTGTCACGTCTGTCGAGAAGCGCGCTGTCTTTGAGGCCACGATCCAGGCCGGTGCCCGCCAGGCCTATCTGATCGAAGAGCCCATGGCTGCCGCTATCGGCGCCGACCTGCCCGTCGAGGAACCCACCGGCTCCATGGTCATCGACATCGGCGGCGGTACCACCGAGGTTGCCGTTATCGCCATGGGCGGCATCGTCGTCTCGCAGTCCATCCGTATTGCCGGCGACGAGTTCGATCAGGCCATCCTCACGCACGTTCGTGATGCCTACAACCTGGCCATCGGCGAGCGTACGGCAGAGGACATCAAGATCAAGGTCGGCTCTGCTGTGCCGCTCAAGGACGAGCTCGACGTCGAGGTCAACGGCCGCGACGTGATCACCGGTCTGCCCAAGACCGTGCGCATCGAGAGCGAGGAGATTCGTCGCGCGCTCAACAAGCCGCTCGACGAGATGGCCAAGGCCGTCAAGGACGCACTCGACGCTACGCCTCCCGATCTTGCCTCGGACCTTATGTACTACGGCATTTTGCTGACTGGTGGCGGCGCGCTGCTGCGCGGTCTCGACGTGCGCCTGCGCGATGAGACCGGTGTTTCGGTCAACGTCAGCCCCACGGCGCTCGATAACGTCGTTAACGGCTGTGCCCGCGTGCTCGAGGCCAATGCGTTTGATGGCGGCTTCGTCCAGACCAATGCTTAATTTCCAAAAGGTGGATTCCATTTGGCACGATCTTCGGGTTTCTCCACAAATCTGAATACCAAGCGACAGTCAACGGGTATGCGCCCGTTGATTGTTTTCAGCCTGATTTCGGTGTTGCTGCTCACGTTTTACATCCGCGAGGGCGAGGCAGGGCCGATTCATGCCGTGCGTTCGGGCGTAACGACGATTACCTCTCCGGTGCGCTTTGTGGGCTCGGCTGTGGCGGCTCCCTTCAATGCGATTGGCAACGTGTTCTCTAACCTAACGGCGTCGCAGGACACGCTCGACGAGCTCAAGAAGCAAAATGAGGAGCTGACCTCTAAGGTCGCCGAGCTTTCTGAGGCTCAAAAGACTGCCGAGCGCTTGGAGGGCCTGGTCGGGCTGCAATCGACCTACAACCTCAAATCGACCGCAGCTCGTATCGTTGGTGCCTCCGGCGATGCCTGGACCTCGACCGTTACCATCGACAAGGGCTCTGCCGACGGCCTTACCATCAACATGCCCGTGACGAGTTCTGCCGGTGTTATCGGCCAGATTATCGAGGTATCGGCCAAGACCTCTACCGTGCGCCTGATTGGCGACGAGAACTCGGGCGTGTCCGCCATGGTGCAGGACACGCGCGCCCAGGGTATGCTGCAGGGTCAGGCTGACGGCACGCTGCGTCTTGAGTACGTGAGCGTCGACTCCGATGTTAAGGTTGGCGATATCATCGTGACCTCTGGCATCGGTGGCGTGTTCCCCAAGGGCCTTCCGCTTGGCACCGTCTCGTCGGTTGAGAAATCGGCAAACGACGTGTACTACACCATTGTGGTGCGCGCTCAGACCACGGCCGAGAACAACGAGGAAGTGCTGGTCATCACCTCGCTGACCGACGAACAGTCGGCCTCGGATGAGGACGTGAGCACGGCCAACAGCACGCCGCAGGGAACGTCGCGCGATGCTGCGACCAAGACGAAGGACGAGAGCTCGGATGACAGTTCCGACACGTCCGAGACGACCGATTCTGGCTCGAGCGAATAGGGGGCATGTCCATGGATCTACACGAGCAGGGGATGAGCTCCCGCACGTTTGTAATCGCCGCCATTGTGTGCGTGCTGCTGCAGGCAGGCCTGGCACCGCAGATCTCCATTGCGGGAGGTCGCGTCAACTTCATGATTATCCTGGTGTGCCTAAGCGTGTTCTCGGGCGACCCGACCCGTGCCGTCGTGTGCGGTTTTTGCAGCGGCTTGTTTTATGACCTGTCCGCTGCCGTGCCGGTGGGCGTTATGTCGCTCCTGCTGACCGTGGGTTCTTTTGCCCTGGTGCACAGCGCCGTCGGTCAGACGGGCGGTACCCCGAGTGCGCGCGGCGTCACCGTGGGCGCCTTTGCGCTCGTCATTAATGTGATCTACAGCATCATCTTGCTGTTTATGGGTTTGGAGACGAGCTTTGTCGTGGCGATCTTCGGCCATGCGCTGCCGTCCTCGATCCTGACGGGTCTGGTTGCCATTCCGTTTTTGATGTCCGGCGTCGTGCCGCAGTCCGGCTATGGATTCTCCGCACGTGGCGGACGCCAGACGGGTATGCGCTTTAAGCCCAAGACCCGCAAGCTCAAATAGGGGAGGCCCGTAGATGTCTTCCCAGATGACGGTTATTATCGCCGGTATCGTGCTGGTTGTGGCCATCGTGGTCGCGCTGGTCATCATGCGTCGAGGCGATTCCCGTTTTACCTACGATACACAGCATGGAACGGCCCCGCGCGCCACCGAGGGCGAGGGCAATACCGCGGCGACCGCCTTTAAGGGCCGCTTTTCCATCCTCACCACGGGTGTGGGCGCGATGTTTGCGGCACTTGCCGTCAAGCTGTGGGGCATGCAGATGGTCTCGTCGGACTATTACGAGAAGCAGGCCAATAGTAATCAGACTCGCACCGTTACCACACCCGCTGTGCGCGGCCGCATCCTCGACCGCAATGGCGTGGCGCTTGTCCAGAACCGTCCCTCACTTGCTGTCGTGGCCTACCGCGACCTTGCCGAGGATGAGGTTCTGGTTCGCCATCTTGCCAACGTGCTTGGAATGCCTTATGTGGCGGTCCTTCGCAATATTCAGGACAATACAGAGGGCGCTCAGAGCCTGCATACCATCGCGACGGACGTCCGTCGCTCCACGGTTGCCTATATCAAGGAACACGCCGGCGAGTTCCCGGGCGTCAAGATTGCCGAGCGTACCGAGCGCCAGTATCCATACGGCGAGACGGCATGCCATATCTTGGGCTATACCGGCACCATTACCTCCGAGCAGCTCGAGGCCCAGAATAAGAAAACCTCTGGCGATGATGATGCTTCTGCTGGCAAGATTACGTACCAGTCGGGCGATATCGTGGGCCAGGCGGGCGTTGAGAGCTACTACGAAAACCTGCTGCAGGGTATTCGTGGCGAGCAGACCGTCAAGGTCGATGCCTCGGGCAATGTGACCGGTCAGGCCGGCGCCGTGCCCGCGAAGGCCGGCTCCGACATTAAGCTCACGCTCGACCTTAAGATCCAACAGGCCTGTGAGACGGCGCTGGCGAGCGCTATCGAGCTTGCCAAGACCACTGGCTACAGCAATGCCGGCAACGGCGCTGTGGTGTGTCTCGATCCCAACAATGGCGAGATCCTGGGCATGGTGAGCCAGCCCAAGTTCGATCCGTCCGTCTTTATCGGCGGCGTCTCAAATGACGTGTGGACCGAGCTCAATGATGACAAGGGTTCGCACCCGCTGCTCAACCGCGCCATTAGCGGACAGTACATGTCGGCCTCGACCATCAAGCCGCTCTCGGCACTGGCCGGTCTTGAGTTTGGAACCTACACTTCAACGCAGACAACCAACTGCACGGGTTATTGGACGGGTCTGGGCAAGGCTTGGGGCAAGCGCTGCTGGCTGACGTCTGGCCACGGCACCATGACGCTGCAGTCGGGTATCGCCAACTCGTGCGACCCCGTCTTCTACGACATGGGTAAGGCGTTCTTTTATGACGAGCAACATCCCGAGGGCCTGCAGGAGGTCTTTCGTCGCTGGGGCCTAGGCAAGACCTGCGGTATCGATCTGCCGAGTGAGGGCGCGGGTCGTATTCCCGATGCCGAGTGGAAAGAGTCATACTTCACCGACGCCTCTGCCGAGGACCGCAAGTGGAATGCCGGCGATATGACCAACATTGCTATCGGCCAGGGCGACATCCTGGTGACGCCCCTGCAGATGGCGTGCGCCTATATGGGTCTTGCCAACGGCGGCAAACAGTACGTGCCTCACGTATTTTTGTCTGCCGTGTCGCGCGATGGCGACGGCGATGCCTATAAGTACAATGGCAAGGGCAAGAAGAAGCGCCTGGAGGCCAAGATCAACAGCGATTCGGATTTGGCTCTTGTTCGCAACGGCATGCACGACGTGATTTACACGGCATCGACGTCCCTGGCGGCGCACTTTGGCACCCTGACGCCGCAGGTATACGGCAAGTCGGGCACGGGCGAGAAAAGTGGCGAGGACGAATACGCGTGGTTCTGCGCCTATGCACCGGCCGATGATCCCAAGTATGTCATCGCTACCGTCCTGGAGCAGGGCGGCGGTGGCTCAGATACCGCGATGCATGTCGTGCGCGACGTGCTCGGCGTGATTTATGACGAGCCCGATACCTCTTCGGCCTCGGGCGATTCTTCGGTTCGATAGGAGGTTGCGATGGATTTTTCTCCGGCGGATCTGTTCCGTTCAACCAAGACCGGCTCTCGCAGCAGCCTGGACCGCGTCAACAAGCAACTTTCGGCCTCGCGCGGCACGTTTCGCCAAAAGGTGCATATCGGTGTGCTCGTGGCTACTGTGGCGCTCGTCGCCTACGGTGCCATCATTATCTGGTCGGCTTCGCAGTTTAAGGCCGATGCTTCGTTCTCGCGCCATTTGCTGGGAATTGGCATCGGAGCGGTGCTGGCGGTGCTCGTCTGGCGAACCGACCTGCGCGGTATTTCCAATTTCTCGACGGCGTTGCTCGTCATCGACCTGATCGTGATCTTCTCGCCCAAGATTCCGGGTCTGTCCTATACGGGCGGTCTGGGCATGACGGGCTGGATCAAGATTCCCGGTATCGGCTTGACGTTCCAGCCGGTTGAGCTTGCCAAGCTCATCACCATCTTCTTTATTGCTACGCTTGGCTCGCAGTATAACGGTCGCATCGATACCGTTCGCGACTACGTCAAGCTCTGCGGCATGCTGTCCATTCCGTTTTTGGCCGTCGTTGCCATGGGTGACCTGGGCTCGGGCCTGGTCGTGCTGGTTTCGGGCGCCATCGTCATTTGTATGAGCGGTGCACGCCGCGAATGGGTGCTGTCGACCCTGGCACTGCTCGTGGGCCTGGTGGCTCTCGTCCTGGCGCTCGATTCGGTCTTTGATTCGTTGCTCGGCCACGATGTGCTCATCAAGCAGTATCAGATGAACCGTCTGACGGTCTTTATCGACCCCGATAATGCCGATTCGGACGATGCCTACAACCTGCAGCAGTCGCTTATCGCCGTTGGATCGGGCGGCTTCTTTGGTAAGGGTTTGGGCCATGCGACGCAGTCGGCCGGCGGCTTTCTGCCTGAGTTCCACACCGACTTCGTCTTCGCCTTTCTGTCCGAGACCTTTGGCTTTTGTGGTTCCTTTTTGCTCCTGTGCCTCTACGTGCTGCTGATCTTTTCGACGATTCGCGTCGCCTTTAAGTGTGAGTCGCTGTTTTTACGTCTTTCGTGTGTGGGCATCGTTGGCATGTGGGCGTTCCAGACCTTCGAAAACATCGGCATGTGCATCGGCATGATGCCGATTACCGGTATTCCGCTACCGTTTATTAGCTTTGGCTCGTCTTCGATGATGATTCAGCTGCTGACGGTGGGTATCGTACAATCCATATGGCGGCATCGTTCGGGCGCCGCGTAACCGCTGGAGGGGTTTGCTATGAAAATTCCCGTAGATAAGCTGACCCGCGCTTTTAAGATGGGCGCGTCCGTTAAGAAGGATTCCGATACGCCGGTGCGCGTTTCGGTCTATCTGGATTCGTCCGCCTCGCGCTTTCTGGCCGAGACGGTGCGTGACGCCTTTGTGCCGCAGACGACCTCGGGCATTGTGCGCGTCGAGCGTCTGGGGGAGGAGCGAATTGCTCCAAAGACCGATACCGATGTGGTACTGGTGCTCTCGTGTGGTTCCGATCGCTTGGAGAGTGCCGTGCAGGAGCTCGTGATCGCCGGCGCACCCGTGTGCGTGCTTGCCGAGTCTGCTGTGGAGGTGCCGTTTATCGAGGAGTCTACGCCCATGCTCGGCGTGGTAGCGGCAACCGATAAGACGTATCTGCTCGAGACGCTTGCCCGCTGGATTCTCGACCGCACCGACAAGGAAACGGCTTTTGCGGCGAACTTTGCCTTCATGCGCATCGCGGCGGCCAATCGTATCATCACCTCGTGCGCGCTCACCAATATGGCGACCGGTGCACTGGTGTTTTTGCCAGGCGCCGATTATCCCGTTATGGCGCTGGCGCAGGTGGGCATGCTCTTTGAGCTCGCTGCCGTCTTTGGACGCGGCATTAAGCCTGAGCGCGGCTACGAGGTCGCGGGCGTGCTTGCCGGCGGTCTTGTGATCCGCGCGGTCACCCGCGCGCTCGTCAAACAGACGCCGCATATTGGGTTTGCCGTCAAGGCGCTCACTGCTGCCGCGGGCACCTACGGCATGGGCCGTGCGCTCGTTTCGCTCTACGAGCGCGATGTCGACTACAGCCGTGCCAACGAGGTGGTCACTGCCACGTTCTCCCGCGTTCGCGATCTGGTGACCACGGTCGCGGGCGCTACCCGTCCTATGGCGTCCTACCAAGACGCATCCGATCTCGCTGCTTAGGGGTTTTCCGTTGCGCGTTGCATACCAAGACTGTTTTCATTTAATTGAGCCGTTGCTCGCCAAGGTCGAGAAGCCGAGCCGCTATATCGATCACGAGTGGGGCACGCTTTCCAAGGCCGATGCCGACTACCGTTGCTGCCTGATCTATCCGGATGTGTACGAGGTCGGTCTGCCCAACCAGGGCATCGCCATCCTCTACAACATCCTTAACCAGGCCGAGGGCATCTCCTGCGAGCGCGGCTATGTGCCGTGGCCCGATATGGGCGACGCCATGCGCGAGGCGGGTATTCCGCTGCTATCGCTCGAGGGTGCAGCGCCGGTCGCTTCGTTTGATATCGTCGGTCTGCATGTGCCGCACGAGATGGCGGTGACGAACTTCCTCGAGGCTTTGGACCTCGCTAGCATTCCGCTGTTAGCGGCCGACCGAGGTGAAGACGACCCAATCATCATCGCCGGCGGTCCCTCGGTGTACAACCCCGAGCCGTACGCGGCCTTCTTCGATGCCATCCTCATCGGTGAGGGCGAGGAATCGCTGCTCGAGACCTGCCAGCTGCATCGCCGCCTGCGTGACGAAGGGGTCCCGCGCGCGCAGATTGTCGAGCAGCTTGCATCCATTGCCGGCAACTACGTGCCGTCGCTCTATGAGGTTCGTCACGACGAGCCCTGCTCGCCGCATGGCTACACCGTGCCGCGTGAGGGCAAGGATGCGCCGACCGTGGTCTACAAGCGCGTCGTCGAGGATTTCGGCGCCACGAATCCGCTGTCGCAGTCGTGCGTGCCCTATGCACAGCTGGTTCACGACCGCCTGTCTATCGAGATCCTGCGCGGCTGCGCCCGCGGCTGTCGTTTTTGCCAGGCCGGCATGACGTATCGCCCGGTGCGCGAGCGCTCGGCCGACCAGATCGTCTCGTCGGTGATTCAGGGTCTGGAAAAGACCGGCTATGACGAGGTGTCGCTGACCTCGCTTTCCACGACCGACCACTCCTGCATTCGCGACGTGCTCGGCAGGCTCAACCGTCGCCTGGAGGATACGGGTATACGCGTGTCTATTCCGTCGCAGCGCCTGGATTCGTTTGGCGTGGATATGGCCGAGTCGGTCGCCGGCGAAAAGAAGGGCGGCCTGACGTTCGCGCCCGAGGCCGGCAGCCAGCGCATGCGCGACATCATTAACAAGAACGTGACCGAGGAGGACCTGGACCGTGCGGCCAAGGCGGCCTTCGAGGCCGGCTGGAACCGCATGAAGCTCTACTTTATGATGGGCCTTCCCGGCGAGCGCGACGAGGACATCGTGGCCATCGCCAATCTGGCCGATCACGTACTGGAGCTCGGTCGTTCCGTGGTGCCCAAGGCTCGTCGCGGCTCGATCTCGGTGTCCATCTCGGTTTCGGTCTTTATCCCCAAGGCTGCCACGCCGTTCCAGTGGTGCCCGCAACTCGACTACGACGACGTCAAGCGTCGCCAGAAGCTGCTTGTCACGAGCGTTCGCAACCGTGCCGTCCGCGTGCATTACCACGATGCCGAGACCTCGCTCATCGAGGCCGCGCTTTCCCGCGCCGGTCGTGACATGACGCCCGTCATCATCGATGCTTGGCGCGCGGGCTCTCGCTTTGACGCCTGGGTAGAGCATTTCTCGCTCGATAACTGGAAGGAGGCTGCTGCCAAAAACGGCATCGACCTCAATGAGCTCGTGCACCTGCCCTACGAGTTGGACTGGCGCCTGCCGTGGGAGCATGTGAGCCCCGGCTGCACGCGCGGCTTCCTCGAGCGCGAGTACCGTCGCTCGCTCGAGGGCATCACGACTCCCGACTGCACCCGCACGTCGTGCACCGGCTGCGGGATCTGCCCCACGCTCCACGCCAAGAATGTATTGATGGGTGATCGCGCATGAGTGAGCGCCTGACCGACAACCCCTCGCTCTTTAGGCTTCGTGTTCGCTATGGCAAGCGCGATCGCCTTAAGTACCTGGGCCATCTCGAAGTAATCCATACCATTGAGCGCATCGTGCGCCGTGCGGGACTTCCCTATGCCGTCACGCAGGGCTTCTCTCCGCACATGCGCGTGGGCTTCTCTTCGGCGCTACCGGTTGGTACGTCGTCGACCTGCGAGTGGTATGACCTGTTTATGACCGAGTTCGTGGCGCTCGACGAGGCGTTTGGGCGCCTGGCTGCGGCGTCTCCGGCCGATCTGGCGCCCATCGAGGCGGCGTACATCGACGTGCGCACGCCGGCATTGACGGCGCAGCTCACGCGCCTGTCGTATCGCATCGATCTGCACTTGGATCCCGAGGCGCCCGTAAGCGCCGACGAGGTGCGTCGTGCGATCGACACGCTGCGCGCGGACCATGGCATCGACTACGCACGCGGCAAAAAGAGCAAGCGCTTGGATTTGGATCACACGCTCGTGGGCTATGAACTCACGGCGGGGGGGCGCCCGGACCATTTAGTGCTCATGCTCGACACCCATGCCGACAACGAGGGCTCCATGCGTCCGGAAATTTTGCTTTCTGCTGCTGATGTTTTGTTGCAGGGCTTGACCCCGGGCGTGGATGCACCTATTGTTTCCACCGGTATGCAAGACCTCGTGACCATCTGCTCCTACGATGTCGAGCGTCAGAATCAAGCATGCGAGGACGACGAGGGCCGACTCGTCAGCCCCATACCTGTGCGAACTTGTGGATTTGCTCCACATACTCGTTGACGGGGGTATTTTCGCCTGCTACTATATTCGGCTGTTGCACTAACTGATGCATGAAGGGCAAGTAAACATGTACGCAATCGTTAACACGGGCGGCAAGCAGTACAAGGTCGCCACCGACGATGTCATCACCGTCGAGAAGATCGAGGGCAATGAGGGCGACAAGGTCACCCTGCCGGTTATCTTCCTCAACGATGGTAAGAAGATCGTCACCGATCCCGACAAGCTGGCCAAGGCCAAGGTTACCGCTCAGATCGTTGAGCAGTTCAAGGGCGAGAAGCAGCTGGTCTTCAAGTTCCACAAGCGCAAGCGCTATCGTCGTCTGAAGGGTCACCGTCAGCAGCTCACCAAGCTGAAGATCGTGAAGGTCCAGGCTACGTCCCGCGCCAAGAAGGCTGTCAAGGCAGAGGCCGAGGCTGTTGCCGAGGCTCCCGTCGCCGAGTAGATTACACTCGTAACGAAAGAGTAGGTATACACAATGGCACACAAAAAAGGACTCGGTTCCTCCCGTAATGGCCGTGACTCCCGCGGTCAGCGCCTTGGCACGAAGCGCTATGCCGGCCAGACGGTAACCACGGGCACGATTCTCGTCCGTCAGCACGGCACGCACATCCACCCGGGTGAGAACGTTGGTCGTGGCAAGGACGACACGCTGTTCGCGCTGGTCGACGGTACCGTTGAGTTCCACAAGGGTATCAAGCACAGGGTCAGCGTACGCCCGCTCGCGAACGCGTAATTCACCCTTCATAGAGCACATATGTGGGAGGCACTTGAGTTTTAGGATTCAAGGGTCTCCCTCTTTTTGTAGGAGGCGATTCTGTTGTCACAGTTCACCGATATCAGCCGCATTAACGTGTGCGGCGGCGACGGCGGAGCCGGATGCATGTCGTTTAGGCGCGAGGCATTTGTCCCCAAGGGCGGCCCCGATGGCGGCGACGGCGGTCGTGGCGGCAATGTCGTCATCCAGGCCGATGCTCAGTTGTCTTCGCTGATCGATTACCGCTTTAAGCATCACTTCCGCGCGGAGCGCGGCACGCACGGGCAGGGTGCCCGTCGTAACGGCAAGAGCGGCGAGGACCTGATTCTCAAGGTCCCTATGGGTACCGTGGTGCGCGAGCTCGACCCCGAGACGCAGACCCCGATGTTCGAGATTGCCGATCTGGTGCACGATGGCGAGCGCGTTGTCGTGGCGCCTGGCGGTGCCGGTGGCCTGGGCAACACGCACTTTGTGACGTCGGTGCGCCGCGCGCCCGCGTTCGCTCAGCTGGGCGAACCGGCCGAGGAGCACTGGATTGAGCTCGAGATGAAGCTTATGGCCGATGCCGCGCTCGTGGGCTTCCCCTCGGTGGGCAAGTCCTCACTCATCGCGCGCATGAGTGCCGCCCGTCCCAAGATTGCCGACTACCCGTTTACCACGCTCGTGCCGAACCTCGGCATGGTGCGTGCCGGCGAATATTCTTACGTCGTTGCCGACGTCCCCGGTCTCATCGAGGGCGCGAGCGAGGGCAAGGGCTTGGGTCACCAGTTCCTGCGCCACATTGAGCGTACGGCCCTGATCATGCACGTCGTCGACATAACGGGTGGTTTTGAGGATCGCGATCCGGTTGAGGACTACCGCATCATCAACCGCGAGCTCGAGCAGTATGGCGCCGAGCTTTCGGAGCGTCCGCAGATCGTTGTCGCCAACAAGTGCGATGCGCCGGGCACGGCTGACAAGATTGCCGACCTCAAACGCGCCGCGCTTGACGATGGCCATATGTTCTTTGCCGTGTCCGCCGTGACGGGCGCCGGTCTCAACACGCTGATGCTTGCCGTGGGCGAGCAGGTGGCTAAGCTTCGCGCCGAGCTGGCGGTCTCCGATGAGCCGGTCGACCTGCGCGACGATGAATGGGAGCGCCGTCGCCTGCAGCGAGAGAAGCGTTTCCGCATTGTCCAGGAAGAGCCCGGTGCCTTCCGCGTGGTCGGTCGTGCCATCGAGCGCATGGTCATTCAGACCGACTGGGAAAATGAGGAAGCCGTCATTTACCTGCAGCATAAGTTTGCGCGTATGGGTGTTGACGATGCGCTCGAGAAGGCCGGTTGCCGTGCGGGCGACGAGGTCCGCATTTGCCAGCGCGCCTTTGACTTTGAGGGCGCCGAGGACTTCTCGGAGTACGAGGAGCTCGAGGATGCTGGCGAGGACGTTGCCGTTGAAGCCATTGACGTGGCCGATGCTGCGGATGAAGGCGTCGAGGTTGTCGATGCGGCGGATGCCGCGGGCGATGCCGAGACCTCGGAGGGCGAGTAAGCCATGTCGCTGCGCGGTGGAATCGGTCTGCCCGAGCTTCCTCTAGAGGACGGGCAGGAGTTTAGGCTCGGCATTATGGGTGGCACCTTTGATCCCATCCATTACGGGCACCTGGTGACCGCTGAGCAGGCGCGTGAGTCCCTCGACTTGGATGCCGTGCTCTTTATGCCGGCGGGCACGCCTGCCTTTAAGCTTGACAAGCCGGTGACGCCTGCCGAGGACCGTTATGCCATGACGGTCCTCGCCACCGCCGCGAACCCGGCCTTTTTGGCGAGCCGGTTCGAGATCGACCGCCCGGGCGTAACCTATACGGCTGATACGCTTCATGCCCTTCGCGACTTTTACCCGCCGCAGGTAAAGCTCTACTTTATTACGGGCGCCGATGCGATTATCGATATCGTGACCTGGCATGATGCCGAACGAATCGCTGAGCTTGCTACCTTTATTGCGGCGACACGACCGGGCTTTGATATCGATACAGCGCGTGCCCGAATCAAAGAGTCGGGGCTGCCGTTCGACGTGCGCTATATTCAGATTCCGGCGCTGGCGATCAGCTCGACGAACATTCGTAAGCGAGTTGCCCGCGGCATGAGCGTGCGCTATCTTACGAGCGAGTCCGTGCTCGGCTATATCCGTAAACGCGGTCTGTATGCCGATCTTGGGCAAGACGATTTTGATTGATGGGGGAGAACGTTGTCGGTAGAAGATCAGTTTGAGGGCGATGAGCGTGCGCTCTTGACGCGTATCCACGAGTTGCTCGATGTGCGCATGAAGGATAAGCGTAAGCGCTATGTGCATTCGCTGGGTGTTGCCGAGACCGCACTTCATCTGGCCGAGGTCTACGGCGTTGACCGCTTTGATGCCGCTGCTGCCGGTCTGATCCACGACTGGGACAAAGTGCTCTCCGACGACGAGCTGGTTACGCGCGCTCTGCATTACGGCATTAAGATTGCCGGCTCTCCTTCCGCCGCGACGCCGCTTTTGCATGGTCCTGTTGCCGCCTATGAGCTTCCGCAGCTTTTCCCCGAGTTGTCGCCGGCCGTTTTCCAGGCTGTCGACCGTCATACCGTGGGCGCTTGCGACATGACGCCGCTCGATATGGTGGTCTTTGTGGCCGATGCCATCGAGCCCAACCGCCACGGCGACTATGCGCATGCGCTGCGCAAGATGGTGGGGGAGTCGTCGCTCGACGAGTTGTTCTTCTCCTGTTTTGCGCAGGGTTTGGTCTATGTGATCCAGTCCGGGCGCTATCTTTATCCCACGGCTATTTCGATTTACAACCATTACGCCCAGCTGCGCTAGCTCGGGCTGTCTAGAAAGAGGTATTCCATGGCCGACGAGACCATGACCGACGAGCAGATTCTTGAACATGTGGAGCACAAGAGCTTCGCCGCCACGTCCGACCGCACTGCCGCCTCGCTG
>CABQZS010000068.1 GCA_902468695.1 uncultured Collinsella sp. | reverse complement strand
CTCGTCGTGCCCTCCGCCGAGCTCTCCCGCGGCCGCGGCGGCCCGCGCTGCATGAGCATGCCCTTCTGGCGCGAGGACCTCTAAGTCTTTCCGTTTCCGGTGCGGTCCCCCTACAACCGCACCGGCTTCGCCCGTTAAACGGGCAACACTGATACTTACGTAATTCATTTCTTCGAAAGGAATCGAACCATGGGTGTTAACCTCTCCGGCCGTAGCTTCCTCAAGCTTCTCGACCTCACCACCGAGGAGATCGAGTACCTGCTCAAGCTCTCCAAGAACTTCAAGGACATGAAGCGCGCTGGCGTTCCGCACCGCTATCTCGAGGGCAAGAACATCGTTCTGCTCTTCCAGAAGACCTCCACTCGTACCCGCTGCGCCTTTGAGGTCGGCGGCATGGATCTGGGCATGGGCGTCACCTACCTCGATCCGGGTTCGTCGCAGATGGGCAAGAAGGAGTCCATCGAGGACACCGCCCGCGTTCTCGGCCGCATGTATGACGGCATCGAGTTCCGTGGCTTTGCCCAGGACGATGTCGAGGAGCTCGCTGCTAAGTCCGGCGTGCCCGTGTGGAACGGCCTGACCACTGAGTGGCATCCCACCCAGATGCTCGCCGACATCCTGACCGTCCAGGAGAACTTCAACTACGACATCAAGGGCAAGACTCTCGTCTTCATGGGCGACTGCAAGAACAACGTTGCTCGTTCCCTCATGGTCGTCTGCTCCAAGCTCGGCATGAATTTCGTGGCCTGCGGCCCCGAGGAGTGCATGCCCGCCGACGACGTCATCGAGGCCTGCAAGCCCATCGCCGAGGCCAACGGCTGCACCATCAAGCTGACCACCGACGTCAAGGACGGCGTCACCGGTGCCGACGTTATCTACACCGACGTGTGGGTCTCCATGGGCGAGCCCGACGAGGTCTGGGCCGAGCGCATCGCTCAGCTCACCCCGTATCGCGTTACCTCCGAGGTCATGGCTATGGCCAACCCGGGTGCCATCTTCCTGCACTGCCTGCCCAGCTTCCACGACACCAATACCACGATTGGCGCCGAGAAGTGCGAGCAGTTCGGCATCACCGAGCAGGAGGTCACCGACGAGGTCTTCGAGAGCCCCGCTTCCAAGGTCTTCGACGAGGCCGAGAACCGCATGCACACCATCAAGGCTGTCATGTACGCCACGCTCAAGTAAGAGCATCTAGCATCTCGCTCGGGGTGTCTTGCTGCACACCCCGAGCGGCTTTGTCTGGTAAATATCTCGCGTCGGGCGGTGGGCACGGCACGGAAGATCCGCTTCGCGCGAGAAAGTTAAATGATTTATGAAGGGGGGATGAGAACCATGACTGAGACCGCTAAGAAAAAGCGCGGTATGCCTTCATCGTTCACCATTCTTCTAGCTCTGCTGGCAATTGTTGCAGTGATTACCGTTATCGTCTCCGGCACGTCCGGCGGCGCGGTTACTGCAGCCCGCCTGAGCGATTTCTGCACCGCCCCGATCCTGGGCTTCGCTGACGCTCTGCCCGTCTGCCTCTTCGTTATGATCCTGGGCGGCTTCCTCGGTATGATGACCGAGACTGGCGCTCTGGACAACGGCATCGCCGTTCTGGTGCAGAAGCTTAAAGGCAACGAGATCATGCTCGTTCCTGTCCTTATGCTCATCTTCTCCCTCGGTGGTACCACCTATGGTATGTGCGAGGAGACCGTTCCCTTCTACGCCCTGCTCGCCGCTACCATGATGGCTGCTGGCTTCGACCCCATGGTCGGCGCCGCTACCGTCCTGCTCGGCGCTGGCTGCGGCTGCCTGGGCTCCACGGTTAACCCGTTCGCCGTCGGCGCTGCCGTCGACGCTCTGACCGGCGTTGGCATTGAGGTCAACCAGTCCATCATCATCGGTCTCGGTGCCGTCCTGTGGATTGTCACTACCGCTATGTCCATCGTCTTCGTGATGAACTATGCCAAGAAGGTCAAGGCTGACAAGGGTTCCACCATCCTGTCGATGCAGGAGCTCAAGGACGCCGAAGAGGCTCACGGCAAGGCTGCTTCCGAGGTCCACAAGGAGGTCAAGCTCACCGGTCGTCAGAAGGGTGTTCTGATCGCCTTCGCCTTCACCTTCGTCGTCATGATCGTCGGCTTCATTCCGCTGGCCGACCTCAACGAGGGCGTCGCCAACTTCTTCGACGCTGGCGCTGTCTACGACGCCGACGGTAACGCCGTCGTCCAGGGCTGGTCTGCCCTGATCACCGGCCTGCCCATTGGCCAGTGGTACTTCGACGAGGCTTCCACCTGGTTCTTCCTCATGGCCGTCCTGATCGGTATCATCGGTGGCCTGTCCGAGAAGCAGATCGTCAACACCTTCATCACCGGCGCTGCCGACATGATGTCCGTTGTTCTCGTTATCGCCCTCGCCCGTGGTATCTCCGTCCTCATGGCTAACACCGGCCTCGACGTCTTCGTCCTCGACGCTGCCGCCAATGCCCTGGCTGGCCTGTCTGGCGTGATCTTCGCTCCCATGAGCTTCCTGGTCTACTTCGGCCTGTCCTTCCTGATCCCTTCGACCTCCGGTATGGCCACCGTCTCCATGCCCATCATGGGACCGCTGGCTGTTAAGCTCGGCTTCTCGCCCGAGGTCATGGTCATGATCTTCTCCGCTGCCATCGGTGTCGTGAACCTGTTCACCCCGACCTCCGGCGCCATCATGGGCGGTCTCGCCCTGGCCAAGATCGAGTGGACGACCTGGCTCAAGTTTGCCCTTAAGCTCATCGTCGCGCTCTCCGTCGTCTGCGCCATCATCCTGACCGTCGCCTGCGTGTTGCTCTAAGTACCCAACGGGTACCCCACGGAAACCTTGACGATCCTGTAAAGGATCACCTGGTCATCGTCTGTCCGGTGGGGTTAACCCACCGGTAGACTCCTACCTTTAGCCCCCTCCCGTTCCGTGCGCGGGAGGGGGCGCTCTTGTGTTCCGGCGTTTTACCAAACGCCGGAACCGCTCGACGCTGCAAGCCCGCCAGAGCGGCAATCTGACGTTCAATCGTCGGGCATGGCCAAAAGGCCCATGCCCTCCTCTTTCACGTCACCTTGCTCGCTCTGGCGGGCTTTCGCTGACTTATGCTCAACCTGCGACGTTCCCCTTGTTGGTGCTGGGGGCAGATTGCTCGCTCTGGCGGGCGCT
>CABQZS010000067.1 GCA_902468695.1 uncultured Collinsella sp. | reverse complement strand
CGTTCCCGACAACGTATGTCATCGATCAGAATGGCAACATCGTAGGGGATCCAATCGTGGGAGCCATCAGCTCCGCCGAGCAGCGCGCAGCACTCGACAAGCTTATCGACCAGGCGATTGCGAATAGCGAGCAGTAAAAAACGCGTAAAGCATGGCGAGGATCGTGCGCCGCTGTGCGGAGTAGTCCGCTGCCTTTCAAGATAATCTCCACCATATAGAGGTCCCGCTCGGGACCTCTTCTTTTGGGCGCCGTCCCGTTCGTTTTTTGGCGCGGTTTGTTACATTCCTCACTGGCGTCGGCAAAAAATGGGGATAGAGTAGGACAAACGCGTCGAATACGAACGGCGGGGGAGAGCGGGCGAATGTGCCTGCGCAGGAGAGGTTGCCGTCCATGCTGGAGCTCAAAGGTATTTGCAAAAGGTACGTTACGCAGTCGTTTACGCAGGTGGCGCTCGACAGCGTGAGCCTGGCTTTTCGCGATAACGAGTTCGTGGCCATTCTGGGACCTTCGGGGTCGGGCAAAACTACGATGCTCAACGTTATCGGTGGGCTCGATCATTTCGATTCTGGCGACCTGCTGATCGACGGTATTTCGACCAAAGACTTTCACGATCGCGATTGGGATGCCTACCGCAACAACCGCATCGGCTTTGTGTTCCAAAGCTATAACCTCATTCCGCATCAGACCATTTTGGAAAACGTGGAGCTGGCGCTCACGCTCACGGGCGTGGGGCATGCCGAGCGCCGCCAGCGTGCACGCAAGGCGCTCGAGGCAGTCGGTCTGGGCGAGCACGTTAACAAGCGCCCGAGTCAGCTTTCGGGTGGGCAGATGCAGCGCGTGGCCATTGCCCGCGCTCTGATCAATGATCCCGAGATTGTGCTGGCCGACGAGCCGACCGGCGCTTTGGATTCAACGACATCCGTACAGGTCATGGATCTGCTCAAGGACGTGGCGCGCGACCGTCTGGTTATTATGGTCACGCACAATCCCGAGCTGGCGTACCAGTACGCCACACGCATCGTCAACCTGGCGGACGGCAAGATCACCGACGATTCCGACCCCTTTGATGTAGCAAAGGCCGCGCGTCGCGAGGCCAAGCCTACGCGCAAAACCTCGATGAGCTTTGTGACGGCGCTGGGGCTTTCTGCCCGAAACCTCATGACCAAGAAGGGCCGCACGGCCATGACTGCCTTTGCGGGCTCGATTGGCATTATCGGCATCGCGGCGATTCTGGCGCTGTCCAATGGCGTAAACGGCTACATCAAAAAGGTCGAGGAGGATACGCTCTCGAGCTACCCGCTCACCATTTCCAAGCAGGACTACGACCTGTCGTCCATGATGGGTGGGCAGGGAACTGCGGATGATGACTCGCCTGAAAACGTGGAGTTGTCCGACGACAGTGCCGGCGGCAAGGCTCAGGGAGCCGATAAGATTCCTGTGGTCACGGCCGTAAAGGATATGTTTGCAAGCGTTAAGTCCAACGACATGACGAGCTTTAAGGCATGGCTCGATGCCGGTGGCGACGGCATCGATAAAGAGGTCAACGCCATTCAGTACGGCTACGGTGTATCGCCGGTTGTCTATCGTGCTGGCAAGGGCGATGAGAAGCCCGTTCGGCTGGTGCCCAACGCCATGACCGAGGCCATGAGCGGAGGCGCGAGCTCGGCGGCAACGGTGAGCATGGAATCCATGGGAACCTCGGTCTTCAACGAGATGATCGACGACCAGAGCCTGCTCGACAGCCAGTACGATGTCGTCGCCGGCCATTGGCCTACGTCCGCCAACGAAGCCGTGATGGTGCTTTCGAGCCGCGGTACGGTGGGCGACTACACGCTCTACAGCATCGGTGCGCTGGATATCGATGAGCTCAACGATCTGGTAAACAGCGCTATGACGGCTGACGGTGGGGTCGAAACGCCCGAGACCGGCACCGACTTTACCTACGACGATGCGCTGTCCACGACGTTTAAGGTGCTGTCGCCGGCCGATGCCTATCGCAAAAACGAAGAGACCGGCATGTGGACCGATATGTCTGGCGACACCGACTTTATGGCCGCCAAGGTTGCCGACGGTATCGACGTGCACATTGTGGGCGTGGTACGACCCAACGAGACCGCCAACGCGAGCGCGTTGTCCCCGGGCATTGCCTACACGCATGCGCTGACTCGCCAGCTTATGGAGCGCGCCGCCGATTCGCAGATTGTGCAGGAACAACTCGCCCACCCCGAGACGGATGTCTTTACGGGCAAAACCTTCGACGAACTGCAGGGCGAGGCCAAGCAAGGCGTGGATCTGGGCAGCATGTTCAGCGTGGACGAGGCGGCACTTAAGAGCGCGTTTTCGTTCGATACATCTGCGCTCTCGGGTGCAGCCGGCGGTATGGACCTTTCTGGCATCGATCTGTCGGGGCTGGACATTGACCTTTCGGGCGTTGGCAAGGACATCGACTTCAGCGACATCATGGCCAAAGCGCCGGCACCAGATTTCTCGGGCATCTTGGACGGTCTTGAGCTCACGCCCGAGCAAATGCAGCAGGTGGGAACACTAGCCAACCAGCTGTTTGAGGGCTTTTTGCAGTCTGATCAGTTTGGGGCACTGTCACCCGAAGACTTTAAGGATGCGTCAAAGCTTGCTGCCGCATTCTCGACGTATCTTGAGAATGATGACACAGCCCAGCAAATCCTGGCCCAGCTCAAAGCGCTCGGCGGCGATGCCCTGGCCGAGCGTCTGCAGCAGGCGATGAGCGACTATGTGCAAAAGCAGCTGGCTCCGTATCTGCAGCAGGCTATGGATCAGGTGATGAAGGCAATCAGCGAGCAGGTAGCGTCGACGGTATCGTCCCAGCTCAAGGCGGGCGCAGCGGGGCTTATGGACCAGATGGCGACGCAGATGTCATCGAGTTTTGCCAACCTGGCGAGCGCTATGCGTGTGGATGCGAGCGCCTTTGCCAATGCTATTCACTTCAACATGGACGCCGAGGATCTGAGTTCGCTCATGATGAGTTACGCCAAGGCGTCGAAGCTCACCTACGACAACAATCTGACCACGTTGGGCTATGCGGATGAGGCGGACCCCATCTCGGTCAAGATTTTCCCGCGCGACTTTGAGGCCAAGGAGCGCGTACTCGACCATATCGATGCCTACAACAAGCAAGTCAAAGCCGCCGGCCACGACGAGCAGACAATCTCGTACACCGACTACATGGGCATCATCATGGGTTCGGTGACCGACATCGTGAACACCATCAGCTTGGTGCTCATCGCATTCGTAAGCATCAGCCTGGTGGTGAGCTCCATCATGATCGGCATCATCACGTACATCAGCGTGCTGGAGCGCAAAAAGGAGATTGGCATTCTGCGTGCGATTGGCGCGTCGAAGCGTAACGTGGCAAACGTGTTCAACGCCGAGACCTTTATCGAGGGCCTCATTGCCGGCGTCTTTGCTGTTGTCGTCGTGGTGGCCGTGAGCTTCCCGGTCAATGCTTGGGCGCTTGCGGCCAAGCAGGTCCCCAACCTAATGAGTCTGCCCGTGCAGGATGCGTTGGTGCTCATCGCGATTTCGGTGCTGCTGACGGTCGTTGCCGGCCTGCTGCCTGCCCGCAGCGCATCCAAAAAGGATCCCGTGGAAGCCCTGCGCTCCGAATAATGTGACAAAGGGACAGTCCCTTTGTCACGTTCGTTGATATGAGAGAAGAGTAGATGATTCTATCGTTGGCCCCTATGGAGGGGATTACCGGGCATGTGTTCCGTCGCGTGCATGCGGAGTGCTTCGGCGCGCTCGATTGCTATTACACGCCGTTTTTGCCGCCGCCGCGGGTGGGAAACCGCTTTGGCGGCAAGGCGTTTAAGGAGATCGATCCTGCCAATAACCAGGGGCTCAACGTAGTGCCTCAGCTGATGTCCAAGAACGCGGACGAGTTTGTGTGGGCGGCGCAGGTGCTCGCCGACATGGGCTATCGCGAGGTCAATCTCAACCTGGGTTGCCCCTCGGGAACGGTTGTTGCCAAGGGCAAGGGCTCGGGTTTCTTGCGTAATCTCGACGAGCTCGAGGCGTTCTTAAGCGATGTGTGCGAGCGGTCGCCGTTGCCGGTGTCGGTCAAGACAAGGTTGGGGTTGGAAAGTGATGACGAGTACGAGCGCGTGCTCGATCTGTATTGCCGCATGCCGTTGGCAGAGCTGATCGTGCACCCGCGTGTGCAAAAGGACCGCTATACGGGATCGCCGCGCAAGGAGTTTTACGGCGAGACGCTGGAACGCGCGCCGTTCCCCGTGGCCTATAACGGCGACATTTTCGATCTTGAGGATATGGACGCGCTGGTGGAGGCCTATCCCGGCACGCGCCATGTAATGCTGGGACGCGGCCTGCTCGCGAACCCCGCTCTGGCTCGCATGGTCAACGGCGGTCCTGCTGCCACGGCAGCCGAGCTGCAGCGCTTCCACGACACGCTGTTTGCGGCCTATGCAGAAGAGATTGGCGGCAACGCGGTCTTTCGTATGAAGGAGTGGTGGTTCTACGCCAAGTGCGCTTTCGCCGACCCCGCTACCGTTCACAAGCTCGTGCGTAAGACCAAAAAGGTCGACGAATACCGCGCTGCCGTCGAGCGCGTCTTTCGCGAACAGCCGCTTGCACCCACGGCTCGCTTCCACGGCTAGTTAGTCATCGGGGACGTTCTTTAACGACTAGTCATCTAAGAACGTCCCCAATGACTATGTTGCAAAAAGCTGTACGCCAGCATCCAAAGATGTCGAAAAATGTCGACTTTGGATGCTGCCGTACGTGTTTGGGTTCGGTGGGGTGACTAGGCAATCCTTGCGTCAAGGGTAATGAGTTCTCTGAGTCGCTCTGTGCGTGTTTGCCCATGGCGCTTTGCCTTCTCGTCAAACGCTTCAAGAACCGATTCACCCACACGTGCCGATAAAACAACGCTTGGCTCATCGGAGATCGACGGCCTTCCCAGCTTGATGGTGCGACCCTTCGGGCACTCATCTTTTTCGTATGCCTCCGCGGCTTTCTTCAACTCTCCGGGGGCAAACCCCATCATCTTTTCAAGCTGCTTAGCATCCATGGCGCCTCCTATCGATCGACATGATGTCGAGCGCTGGTTCTCGGATTCCCTTTTTTGTATATAGTTTTGTAGACAAAAATACAAGCAGTTTATCGGGCTAATTAGCTTGTTTTGATCCGCCTGCTCGATAGGAAATGAGCATTGACGGCTTCGATACTCCTTTGCTTTTCAGCTTGGAATTTGGATGCTCGTTAAACTTCCGGAGGGGAGCGTTTTATTAAGCTATCGAGATTCTGGGCAGGAGCTCTCACCGGTCTTCGATAGTGGGACCAGCTTAATTCGCGGCGCAGTGTGTCGCGAATTGGAGTAGTCGTTGGGTGTCCTTCAATGGCTAGTCATACAAGAACGTCCAAGTGCCGGATTTTGTCATTTAGTGTCGTTCTCAGCGACTATTCTGGAGGGTCGTGGTCAAAAAAGGGCAAATATGAGTACTGTTGCCATTTTGGTTGCATTTATTTTGCTATAAATAGTAGCTCCTGATGAGATTTGTTCCCATTAAGAGCTACGTTTATTGAACATATGAGGAGAAATAACGTCGTCTGTGGACGAGTGGAACGTTGAATAGTTCCTGAAATGATCAAAATTGCTGCTACTAAACAGGTAGCAGTACTCATATTTGCCCTTTTTTGACCATAGCTCCCTCGGAAACTCTTTCCCGAGGCATCAAACAGCCATAATCCAAAGGTCGCCTCAAACAATTAGCCGGTTAAGAGCGTCCATGGCTACCCAAAAGTTGTACGCCAGCATCCAGAGATGTCGAAAAATGTCGACTTTGGATACTGGCGTACATGTTCGGCCGTATGGGTTGGGGTAGGCCGGTTGCAATGCGCGTGCTAGAGCAGGTTCTTCTGCACCCACGCGATGATGTCGCTCGATTCGTAGAGCGGCTTGCCGTCAATGAACAGGCAGGGAACCTGGCGCTTTCCGCCGACGGCGATGAGCGTCTGCTCGGCATCGGAATCGGTCGAGATATTGCGCTCGGGAATGGTTACGCCGTTATCGGCCAAAAAGCGCTTGACCTTTAAGCAATACGGGCAGCCGGTCATAACGTAGAGCGCGAGTTCATGATCAGTAGCCATGGGTCTCCAATCGGTTGAGGTTTCGATTGAAATACCCAAAGCCGCCGCAGTCTATGCGCACGTCAACGACGACTCGATGGCCTGGACCAGAAACGCCGTAGCTCCGGTGCCGCAGGGCTTGTCGCAGTAGTCGATAAAGCGCCGGTCGGCAAGATAGCCGTGGGCGAGGCCCAGGTACGCTTCGTTCTGGGGTTCGCGTCCCCAGTTGAGACCAATCCAACGACGATGCATCGCGACAAGCTTGCGAGCCTCGCTTCCATTCGCATCGCCATCGCCCATGGCAATCGAGAGTTGGCCCAGAATAGCGCGTTCAAGTTCCTTCATGTCGTTCCATGCCTCGGGGTCCATGTCCAGCAGTGCTTCGTTTGCTGCGTCGATCGCCTCGTCGCCGTAGCGCTTCCGGGCTTCGGCGCCGTAGCGCTCTTCGTTTTCCTGCACGGTGTGCCAGCGCTCCAGTTGCGGCAGCACGGCGCCCATGAGCGAGACGGCTTCGTCGAGCGACATGCCGGTGTTTTGCGCCAGCCGCGGGGCACAATCCTCAATCATCGCCTCCATGGTGGTGTCGTAGGTGTACTTGCCGTGGTCGTAGCACCACTTGCAGTAATGGTCGGTCGTGGCGCCCGTGGCGTCGGTGCCGCAGTCTTCGGGCGTGAGTATCATGCCGCAGCTCTGGCAATAGTGCTCGGGCATTTCGAGCAGGTGGGGCAGCGGCTCTCCGGTTACGGCGGCAATGAGCTTCATCATGTCGATGCCAGGGGTGACTTCGCCGCGTTCCCAGCGGCTCACGGCTTGGCGCGTGACGAAGAGCTTGGCGGCGAGCTGCTCTTGGGTAAGGTGATGGGCGCGACGGATGGCAATGAGCTTTTCTGCAAAGGCCATAGCGGCTCCTTTCTGCTGGTTGATGGCTTAAGCATACGCGGCGGCAGGCGCCCTTCCAAGCAACCGTTGGTTGCACGACGGGGGACCGCGGCGAAGAATTGCGCACAACGCCCCACGCCTCCATGCCGTACAATGACCGGCATGGAACCTATCGCACACATACATACCGATCTGCCGCAGAAGTTTGGCATTCCGCGCAACAGCTTTTTGGCGCCCCATCTGCAGGGACGCATCGTCTTTGAGCAGGAATTTGCCTCCAATGCGGCGGTTGAGGGTTTGGACTCCTTCTCTCACCTGTGGCTGCTGTGGCGCTTTGAAAACGGAACGCCCGGCGGCACGGCTAAGGACATAGCTGCCGATGCCAAGTCGCAGGACAGGTCCGGCACCAACGTCAAGTGGTCGAAGACCGTGCGCCCGCCGCGTCTGGGCGGAGCCGAGCGCGTGGGAGTGTTTGCCACGCGCAGTCCGTTTCGCCCTAATCCCATTGGGCTTACCTGCGTCAAGCTCGATCGCGTCGAGCTCACCGACGATGGCCCCATCATCCATGTGTTGGGGGCCGACCTGCGCGACGGCACGCCCATCTACGACATTAAGCCCTACATTCCGTTTGCGGACTGCCACCCGGATGCAACGGGCGGCTGGATTGAGGATGCTCCGTGGCAAGAGCTCGATGTTGAGTTTCCGCAGGCGCTGCAGGATATGGTCTCGCCCGCAAAGCTCCCCGGCTTGGTCGAGGTCCTTCGCCAAGACCCGCGCCGCGCAGGCAGCAAGTACGAGCCAAACCGCGTCTATCACCTGGCCTTTGCCGGGCTCGACATATCTTTTACGGTCGATAAAACCCAGCTAATCGTGGTCGCCGTCAACGACGCGCAAGACTAACCAGCCATTCGTCCGCACCCGTCAAATTAAGCGCCAAACTCCGCGCCAAAACCGCCCACGCTGGTGGACAATAACGCCTACCAAAACAATCACTTTGTACGGGGGCTCAGCATGAAATATGACTTTAGCTCGCTTATCGACCGCCACGGCATGGACTCCATCGCCGTTGACTCCTGGGGCGAGATCCCCGGTATGGCTCCGAACGCACCCGACGAGGGCTTCGACCGCATTCCCATGTGGGTGGCCGACATGAATTTTGCCACGGTGCCCACGGTCCAGGAACACATCATTCAGCGTGCCCAGCACCCCATGTTTGGCTATTTCAATCCGCGCGCCGAGTACTTCGACCGCATCATCGAATGGCAGAGCCGCCGTAATGGCGTCGAGGGCCTGCGCCCTGAGCATATCGGCTACGAAAATGGCGTGCTGGGCGGCGTCGTGTCGACGTTGCGCGCGTATGTTCAGCCGGGCGATGCGGTGCTGGTCCACAGCCCTACCTACATCGGCTTTACCAAGTCCATTGAGGCCGCGGGCTATCGCATTGTCCACAGCCCGCTTAAACTCGACGACCAGGGCGTGTGGCGCATGGACTTTGAGGACATGGAGTGCAAACTCGCCCAAAACCACATTCATGCTGCGGTGTTCTGCTCACCGCACAATCCCTGCGGCCGCGTATGGGAGCGCGGCGAGATTGAGCGCGCCATGGACATTTATCGCCAGCACGATTGCGTGGTGATCTCGGACGAGATTTGGTCCGATATCATCCTGCCGGGACACAAACATATCCCGACGCAGTCGGTGAGCGAGGATGCCCGCATGCGCACGGTTGCCCTCTACGCGCCGAGCAAGACGTTCAACCTGGCGGGCCTGGTCGGCAGCTATCACATCATCTATAACGAGACGCTGCGCGACCGCGTGTGCGCCGTGTCCAACAAGACTCACTACAACGAGATGAACGTCCTCTCCATGCATGCACTTATCGGTGCCTATCAGCCGCAAGGCTACGAGTGGGTGGACGAGCTCAACCAGGTGCTTGCCGGTAGTATCGAGTGCTTCTGCAATTACGTGGACGAGCATTTTGAGGGCGTGTCCTATTCACGTCCGCAGGGCACGTACATGGTGTTTCTGGACTGCACCGAGTGGTGCCGCGAGCATGGCCGCGATATTCAGTGGTTGCTCGACGAGGGGGCGCGCGTGGGCGTGGGGTATCAGGACGGCCGCCCGTTTCACGGACCCTGCCACATTCGTGTGAATCTGGCGCTGCCGCTTTCGCGCGTAAGGGAGGCGTGCGACCGCCTGGACCGCTACGTTTTTAATGCACGGTAAGTGAGCACTGCATGCGGGGCCTTCTGCCAAGTCGGCTAAAAGGCCCCGCATGGTAAAACGTCTGCAACCATTGGGCACTCGTGTGGTTTTGTTTGCTATTATTTTTTACCATTTCAGTCAGTAAACAGGATCTTCTGGAGCTCGATGAAAAGACCTCGCCGCTCGGTTGCCATATCGTTGTTTGTCGCGCTTGCGGTAGCGTGCGCCTTTGTCGTAGCGATGGCTGGCTGTTCCGGGTCGAATGGCAGGGCCTCGACGTCTGCATTAGAAGGCCTGGACGCCTCGCAGGCCAAAGACGACAACCTTAAGACGCTCAACGTCGGCAGCGACCTCTATCCACCGTTTGTGTATACCGACGAGTACGGCGATATCGTTGGCCTGGATGTCGAGATATTGACCGAGGCTTTGGCCCGCATTGGTTACAAGCCAAAGTACCAGCTGATCGATTGGGAAAAGAAGAAAGAACTGCTGGCGAGCGGCGAGCTCGATTGTGTCATGGGCAGCTTTAGCATGACGGGTCGCGAAGACGAATATCGTTGGGCCGGCCCGTACCTTGCGAGCCGCCAGGTAGTCGCGGTCGATCCCCAGAGCGATATCTACACGCTTGCCGATCTTGAGGATAAGGTCGTGGCGGTCCAGTCCACCACCAAGCCCGAGGACATTTTGCTCAATCGCGCAAATGAAAATGTTCCGCAGATCAAGGAGCTCTACAGCTTCTCGGACCGTTCATATCTGAACCCGGCGCTCGTCGAGGGTCTGGTCGACGCTATCGCCGCGCATGAGTCCTCGCTGCTCACCTACGAAAAAGACTATGGCGTAACGTATCGCATTCTGGATGAGCCGCTGCTAGAGGTTGGTTTGGGCACCGCTTTCGATATCAACGATACGCGTGGCATCGACGTCAAACTCACCCATGCCTACCAAGAAATGCTTGCCGATGGCACCATGGAGCGTCTGGTGTCAAAGTACTTTGATGACCCTTCGCCATTTTTGAATATGGAGGGCCTGTCATGATCGATGCGCCCGACCACGCCGCTCAGGAGCGGGGCAATCGTTCGGCAGGGGCATGGCTCCTTGTCGCTCTGCTGGGGATAGCGCTCTCGGTTGTTGCCGGCATGATGAGCTACGGTTACACGACGGCCCAAGCCGAGCAGCGCTTTGCCGACGTTGTCGATTACGTGGCGACGCAGAGCCTTTCCTACGATGCATTCAATAGCGCCTATACGACCAAAAACCTGATTCGCGTTATGGAGATCGCCGGAGAGACAGCGCGCGATATGGAGCGCGACGGTTCGGTGGATAACGCCATGCTGGAGCAATATGCCGACCAGTTCAACGTGAGTGCACTGATCGTGACGGACGCATCGGGCAATTTGGTGTCCGAGTCCTCGACGGATGGCGTGGGCTACGAGTCGCTCGCTACGTATCTCAAGGAAGCACCCGTGCTGGAGGTGGCAGCCCATCCGCTTAAGTCCTATACCGCCCGCATTACGCTTTCGGATGATTCGGTCGCAGACATTGGCTGCGTAACCCGGCAGGATGACGAGGGCATCGTTGTCGCAGTAAGGCATCAGAGCGCGAAGGCAGTTGCAAGCAATACGCTCAAACTGCAGAGCCTGCTCGGTGGTTATGAGACCATCGACAGTGGCAATATCGTGATCGAAAGCGATGGCAAGGTCGTTGCGACCAATGCCGTTGAACCCACCATATTGGGCGTATTCAATCTGCCTGCAACGGATGTCTTTATTGTCGACGGTATTAAGGATCGATGCCTGCCCGGCAAAGTCCGACTGGTCAACGCCAGCGGCGAGTGGTATTTGGGCACATTTGGAAAAGCGCGCGGGTTCTACGTGTACACCTATGCCTCGGCGCGGCGCTACTTTGAGGTCGTCGCGGCTGTTGCTGCCGGCGTGCTGGTGCTCTACAGCGGTGTTATAGCCGTTGTTGTGATGGTGCGTCGCCGCGCTGATCGTCGACGTTTGACGGACTTGCTGCAGCAGGAGCGCGACTATGGCGACAAACTGGCAAAGGCAGCGCGTGAGGCCTCGTCTGCCAACTCGGCAAAGACGGAGTTTTTGCGTCGCATGAGCCACGATCTGCGCACGCCCATCAACGGCATTCGCGGTATGGTCGAGGTCGGCGATGCCAATGCGGACGATCTGCAAAAGCAGACCGAGTGTCGCTCAAAGATCTGGACGGCATCGGGACTGCTGCTCGACCTTGCCAACGAGGCACTCGATATGAGTCGCCTGGAGAGCGGGCAGATTGACTTGGAACTCGTGCCCACAAATTTGGTGACCCTCAATCGCGAGGTGTGCGATATTCTGGAGCGCCAGGCCGAGGAGCGTCTAGTCACAATTATTTGTGACCAACGAGCCCTTGTTCATCCCTATGCTCGGGTGAGCGTGACGCACCTCAAGCGCTTGTTACTCAATATTGCCGGCAATGCCGTCAAGTACAACCGCCAGAGCGGCTATGTTCGCCTGGTGTGCCGCGAGGTGGAGCCAGCGGATGGGGTCCCCGTCTATGAATACACGATCGCCGACAACGGTATTGGCATGAGCGAGGAGTTCCAACAGCGCCTCTATGAGCCGTTTTGTCGTGAGGAGCAACAGACGGAAGGCGCTTCATCGGGAACTGGCCTGGGTGCGCCTATCGCAAAACAGTTGGTCGAGCTTATGGGCGGAACCATGAGCTTTACGAGTGTCTTGGGGCAGGGGACGACGTTTACCATCCGTCTGCCGTTCGAGAAATGCAAATGCTCCGAGATTCCCCAGGCCGTTCGCGTGGATGCGGGCGATGGTGATGCACTCCAGGGCTTGCGCGTCTTGCTCGTAGAGGATAACGATCTGAACGCCGAGATCGCGCAGTTTACGCTCAGCCGTGCCGGTGCCGTCGTGACACATGCTAAGGATGGCGAGTCTGCCGTTGAGGCGTTTGCCGCGAGCGCGTCGCACGAGTACGACGTGGTGTTGATGGACATCATGATGCCTGGCATCGATGGCCTTGAGGCCACGCGTCAGATTCGAGCGCTCGATCGCGAGGATGCCGCGACCACGCCGATTATTGCCGTGAGCGCCAACGCCTTTGCCGACGACCGCAGGCTTTCGCGTGAGGCGGGCATGAACGCGCACCTGAGCAAGCCAGTGAGCTCGCAAGAGCTCGTCGAGGCGCTGGCGCACATCGCCGCCGACGCTTCATAAGCATATGGCCCGGTTTCAACGTAGGTTGGAACCGGGCCATTATTTGTTTTGAAGGGCTTGCCTGAACCCTACTTCTCGTGAATCTGCTTACCGCAAAGATGCTCAATCGTAATCTCGTAGAGCTGGACGCCCTTAATGTCCTTGGCGATCTCCTCTTCGACTTCCTCGGCGGAAGGGTAGTACTTAAGGGCGAGCTGGCGGACTTTGTCTTCGATAAACGCGGGAGTGTCGTTCGCCAGGCGACAGCGGCCAAAGACCACGGTGCTCATAACGTAGGGAGCCCAGTCACCGTCCTTGTGCCACTCGTTGCCGTAAACGGTAAAGCAGACCTTGTCATCGCGCTTGAGTGCGTCGACCTTGTGGCCGGCTTTGGCGCCATGGAAATAAATCTTGTCGTGCTCGGCGTCAAAGAAGTAGTTGACGGGAATGGCGTACGGGTAGCCATCGTCGCCGTTGACGGCAAAGACGCCGCGCTTGCAGGTAGCGAGCAGTTCGCGCGCTTCTTCGTCGGTGATGGCGCGCTTCTTTTGACGTAAGGGCCTAAACATCGTTGGCTTCCTTTCTGGTCGTGCGTGGTGGTTGAGCACAAACTATAGCGAAACGGATCCGTTTTTCTTGATGCGGGCGAGTATGTTTTTGAGCTTGTTAAAGTCGAGCGGTTTGGACAGGTGGGCGTTCATGCCGGCGTCGTGTGCCGCCTTGGCGTCCTCGGCAAAGGCATTGGCGGTGAGCGCGATGATGGGGATATCGGCTGCATCGGCCTTCTTGCTCAGGCGAATCGCGCGGGTTGCCTCATAGCCGTCCATGCCCGGCATCATGATGTCCATCAGGATCGCATCGAAGCTGCCGGCGGGATGAGACAGGTACAGATCGACGACTTCGTTGCCGTTGACGGCACGGGTGACCACGACGCCCTCGGATTCTAGCAGCGTCTGGGCAATCTCGGCATTCAATTCGTTGTCTTCGGCGAGCAGCACGTTCATGTCGGCGAGCGAGCAGTCGAGCACCCTCTCGACCGTATTCGCCCGCGTCTGGGGGTTCTTGTCGATATCGAGCGGAATTTCCACGTAGAACGTGGTGCCCACATGGAGTTCGCTGGTGACTTCGATGGTGCCGCCCATCAGTTCAATAAGCGACTTGACGATTGGCATGCCCATGCCGGCTCCTTGGAACTTGCTGCGCGCATCGTCACCTTCCTGGGCAAACGGCTCATAGATATGCTTTAAAAACTCGGGAGCCATGCCAATGCCGGTATCCGAAACGCTAAAGCAAAGGAGCGCGCGCCCGTTATCGAGTGGCTTGGTCTTTGAACTAAAGGTGACGGAGCCGCCGTGCTTGTTGTACTTAATGCTGTTGTCTAACAGGTTGATCATGATCTGTCGGATATGGGTGGGACTGCCGATCATGTATGGCCCCGTGGCGTACGGCAGACTATTGTCCTGCATTGTGATGCCGTTACTGGACGCGCGGAGCTTGCACAGCACCAGCGTATCGTCACAGAGCTCTTTGAGGTTAAAAGGCGCATGCTCCAGTGTTAGCTTGCGGTCTTCGATTTTGCCCATCTCGAGGATGTCGTTGATCAGCGAGAGCAGGTGATTGGCGGCAACGCGCGCCTTGGCACGGCTCTCGCGGGCGACTTGCATATCGCCTTCCTTCAATTCCTCGATCTCGATAAGGCCCAGGATACCGTTGAGCGGCGTACGGATGTCGTGGCTCATGCGCGTGAGGAATGCCGTCTTAGCGGCGTTGGCAGCATCGGCTTTTTTGCGCTCGGTTCGAGCGCGCACGAGCGCCCAGATGAGCAGGACGATGCCGACCGACAACATACCGATGAGGGTAGCTGCAATGGCGGTGCGGTTGCGATAAAGGAATTGAAGCGTGTTGGATTCCTGGGCCGTGTACGACGTGGAGGAGTAATTACTTGCGGAGAGCGATTCTCCGGCATTGATGATGCCCTTGTTGATGATTCCCAGCAGTTCGGGCTTGCCGCGCGACATCAAGCACGCGAGGTCACAGGTGTCAGGGAGCTCGACCGTCTCGCAGTCCTCGAGATCATAACGGTCACCGATGGTTTTTACGCGTGAACTGGGAGCGACGATGCAGCGCGCCGTTCCCTTCCTGAGGGCGTCGAACGCTTCATCGTCGGATTGGTATTCGGTTACGGTCGCTGTGGGGAATAGACTTTCAAGTGCATTTCGGTTGACAAACGATGATTTGGTACAGGCGATGTTCTGAAGGTCTTTTTTCAGGTTACTGCCGGTGTGGATGGCGGTGAGGGACATGGTCCCCAACGATACCGACTGCACAACGCCTGATTGCTCGGCAAACCAGTAATCTCGGTATGCCGGCAGCGCAACGTCTATGCTTCCCTCTGACAGGGCCTTTGACATCATCTTGTAGCTATCAAAGGCGACGGTTTTGACCGTAATGCCAAATTTATCGTGTAGCGTCGTCGCAAGCGATGCGAGCGAGCCTTCCATTTCGCCGTTTTCGTCTTCGTTGCAGTAGGGGAGTTTGCCCGTAATGTAGCCGAGCGTGATGGTGTTGTTGTTTGCTTTGAGCCAGGAACATTCGGGGCCGTTGAGCGATGATGAACCGCTGTTTTGGGCCGAGTAGTGAGATTTGACTTCGTCGTTATAGCGTGGGTTGACGCGGGCGATTGCTGTCATGGCGGCATTGATGTCGTCCATCAGGTCGGGGCGGCTTTTGGGGACGGCAAAATAGTAGTCGCTCGACCCAATGTAGAACATGGGGGAGGCACTGGGCGACGAGGTCGTGTCGTTCATGATGACGGCATCGACCTCGCCGTTTGCCAGCGCATCAAAGAGAACGGAGTTTCCGTCATACTCCTTGTATGTGCAGGCGATTCCTTCGTTGGCGAGCCATTGCTGGCCAACGAGGGTTTGCATAACGCCGGGGTTGCAGCCGATGGTAAGGCCTTGGAGCGCTCGGGGGTCACCCTTGGCCAGATCGTCGCGCTCGGGCCTGGCATAGATGTAGTAGCGCTCGGTGCCCTCGGGGTTCGATGAGAAGAGCAGTTTTTGGGCGCGTTCTTCGGAGTAGGAGATGTTTGGCATGAGGTCAATCTCGCCGGCTTCGAGCTTCTCCATAAGCTCGGTGAAGGTGCCGGAGACGTATTCGTACTGCCAGCCGGGTGTGTAGTACGAGAGGGTCTGGAGGTACTCGTAGCCCCATCCCGAGAGACGCTCGCCGGGGGTGCCGTCCTGGAAGCCCTCGTTGTTGACGAGCCAACCAACGCGGACCGTTTTGACCTGCTGATCGGTATTGGCGGCATAGGCGGGGGCGGGCATGATGGTGCTCAGTATGGCGAGTGCGGCAAGCGCGACGGCCAGGGTGCGATATATAACTGAACGAAGGACAGCGGAAGCTCTCACATGCAATCCTAACGAATCGAGACATTACCGCATAAGGATACCAGCTCAGCCTGCCCAGTCGGCAGCTGCACCGCTAAACGGTCCCGCCCGGCAGTCATTGGGGACGTTCTTAAACGGCTAGTCATTGGGGACGTTCTTGTTTGACTAGTCATTTAAGAACGTCCCCAATGACTAGTTTAAGAACGTCCCCAATGACTAGTTCCGTTTGCGGGGGAGGCGTGGGACAATACCGAGCGAATGTGATTGGTTGTCCGTGGAAAGGGTCGCGATGAAAAAGCTCAAGACGCTTGCCGACGTGTTGCGCCAGGCTGGCTTTGCGCGCATCACGGGTCTGTTTCTTATCTTCTATCTGCTGTGCTCGACGGCTGTCTGGCTGTCCGAGCCCACGACCCTCACGTTTGGCGATGGCCTGTGGTTTAGCTTTGAGACGGTCTCGACCATCGGCTTTGGCGATATTCCGGCCGAGACACCGGTTGCCCGCGCCATTACCGTCGTCTTGAGCGTCATCAGCATCTTCTACATCGCCATGCTCACGGGCGTGGCGGTGAACTACTGCAATACGCTCATCAAGATGCGTCAAAAGGACACCATGGCGCGCTTTATGGACGATCTTGAGCATTTGGAAGAGCTCGATCGCGACCAGCTCGCCGATCTGTCGCGCCGCGTGCGCGAATATCGGCGCCGCCAACGCTAGAGCGGGCGCCGCGCATCACGATGAGGGGGACTGAATATGAATATCACCGTGTACCTGGGTGCCAGTGCCAGCAATGACCCGGCGTTTTTGCTTGCGGTGCAAGAGCTGGGCAACTGGATTGGCTCCAACGGGCACGCGCTGGTATACGGCGGGTCCAAATCGGGCCTGATGGGCGCGCTCGCCGATAGCGTGCTCGATGCTGGCGGACATGTGACGGGTGTTGAGCCGAGCTTTTTTATCGAGGCCGAGTTTCAACATGACGGTATCGACGACCTTATCGTGACGAGCGATATGGCCGAGCGCAAAGCCAAGATGATCGAGCTCGGTGATGCCTTCATCGCCTTTCCCGGCGGGACGGGCACGCTCGAGGAGATTGCCGAGGTCATGTCCGCGGTGTCGTTGGGGCACCTGATCGCTCCGTGCATCCTGTATAACCTGGACGGTTACTACAACGACCTCAAGGCGCTGCTCGGGCACATGATTGATAAAGGGCTTTCGAGCCCGAGGCGACAGCACGGCATCTACTTTGCCGACGATTTGCGCGAGATTGCCTCGATTATCAACGGATAAGTCTTGAGCCTGCCCCACTATGACTCCCAATGGTGCCGTTTGCGGCACAGACGGTTGGCTTGTCTGGGCCACACTCGCTCTACAATAAAACGTAACTATGTCGACTTTGACCGCGGGAGGACCCGATGGATAACCTTGCCAAACCCAAAAACCGCGCGCTGTTTTTACTTAGCGTTGCCGTGACCGGTGCGTTCGCAGGTGCCGCAGTCTGGCTGTTCTTCTTTGCGATGGAGCACGGTATCGACTATCTGTGGACCGAGATTCCACACGCGCTGGGCGTCGCTTCGCCCGAGCTTGCCAGCGGACCGTTTGGCTTTCTGCCATACCCGTTTTTTGTCTGCCTGCTGGGCGGCTTGGTGATTGGCCTGTACGAAAAGATGACGGGCGCCAAGACCGACGGCCTCAACCAGGTCATGGCCAAGGTCAAACAAGACGGTCGCTACCCCTACGACAATTTGGGCAAGCTGTCGCTTGCCGCGCTGTTGCCGCTGCTGTTTGGTGGCAGCATTGGACCGGAGGCCGGCCTGACCGGCGTCATCGCGGGTCTGTGCAGCTGGGTCGGCGATCGCATGCGTCGCTTTGGCGCCGAGTTTAGGGAGCTCACGCTGCTGGGCACCCAGGCTGCCCTGACGGCACTCTTTACCGCGCCCGTCTTTGGCTTTGTGGCGCCGCTTGCCGGAAGTACTGACGGCCAGGGCGAAGACGCCGACGATGAGTCCGCGTCCGGCGAGATCACCATCAAGCTGCCCAAGGCGCAAAAGACGGTGGTCTACGGCATTGCGATTGCCGGTGGTCTGGGCACCTATCTGCTGCTCGGTCAGCTCATGGGCGGCGGCATGGGCATGCCCAGGTTCGAGTCCGCCCAGGTGGGCAACCTGGAGCTTACCTGGCTCATCCCCCTGGCACTGGTCGGTACCGTCTGCGGCTGGCTGTACTTTGTCTCTGAGCACGCAAGCGAGGCACTGTCCCATGCAATAGGGGAGCGTCCTGTCGTCAAGGCCATGCTGGCCGGTCTGGCGCTCGCCATCTGTGGCACGGTCCTGCCCTATACCATGTTTGCCGGCGAGACCCAGGCCGACGTGCTCATGGAAACCTACCTGACCATTCCCGCTGGCGTGCTTATCGCGACCGGTCTTGTTAAGGCCATGCTGACCCCCGCCCTCATCAATATGGGCTGGCGTGGCGGCCACTTCTTCCCGGTTATCTTCTCGGGCGTAAGCCTGGGCTATGGCCTTGCCATCCTCACCGGCGCAGATCCGGTCTTTTGCGTCGCCGTCTGCACGGCATCGACGATGGGCGCCGTCATGCGCCAACCCATTATGGTCGTGGGCCTGTTGCTCATGTGTTTCCCGCTCAAAGGCATCGTCTGCATGATTATCGCCGCAGCCATCGCCGCCGGCATTCCGCTGCCCAAGCCGCTACGCAAGTAGCACGGTGGCGCGCGCCGGGGACATGCCATTTGTCACGGATTTACGGATGGGCGATTGCGACCGATTGTGGCCAGCATGGGTCAAGTTCCGCGTGGCTACAGATCGCGTGCTCGATAGACCTTGGTGCTGACAGCGCAGCTGATTGCACATAGCGCGAGGGCCAGTACGGCGATGCCTGCGCACAGACAGCCGAGGACGGCAGGGTCGGGATTCGCTCCGGCAATCGACATGAGCCAGTTGCTAATGGGGTTGGAAGAGCTCAGCATTGCCATGGTACCGCAGCCCATCAGGGCAAACAGGCCGACGGAAAGGCGCAGCGCCTCCATGTGTCCAAATCGAAAGAACAGCGGCTGTGCCAAAAACACCATCATGAGGGAGATGAGCATCGATGCGGCGGAGGCTATTGTGATCTCAAAGACGGTCTGTCCCGTCGAGGGAATGCCCGTGGGATCGAAGAACGGAAGGGCGATGATGTTCAAAAGCACGGCGGCGCATGCCATGACGGCCGAGAAAGCAATAATGCACAGGTAGCGTGCGCAGATGATGTCTTTGCGCGAGAACGGCAGCGTTGCCCGATAGCGCTCCCAGCCGTTTTGGTTATCGTAGCCAGCCAGTGAGTTCATGATTATGATGGGCGACATGGCGCTGACCGCGCAGGCGCCGGCGCTCATACCGGAATCGCCGTCCGATGCGTTGGCAAGGGTTAGCACGACGAAGATGAACAGGCCGACGCCCGCAATGCTCGGGATGAGCGTGCGAGCGATGGCGAGCTCGGACGTAAAGGCGCGTTTCATTTTGAAGCCCCTTTCAGCGTGAGGCGAAGATAGTCGTCAATGGTTGCCCGATCGCAGGGAATCTCGGGAAAGGCCTCGAGCGTTTCGCGACGGTTGGGCACGAGCACGTCCACGCTGTAGGCGTGGCGGGCGGCATGGGCACCTTCGACGCAAGCCATAAGCTCGGCGGCCTGGGCTTGGGTGCAGTGGGCGATGCCGGCTCGGTCGGTAATGTCCTCGCGCGGCAGGTCAAACACAATCGAGCCGTTATCGATGCAGATGACGCGGTCGGCGGCGCGATCGAGGTCGGACGTAATGTGGCTCGAGAGCAGCACGCTGTGCTGGCCGTCGGCGACAAAAGCAAGCAGCTCATCGAGCAGTTCCTCGCGCGCCATGGGATCGAGGCCCGCGGTGGCTTCGTCCAAAAGGAGTAGCTTGGCATTATGGCTGAGTGCACAGGCAAGCTGCAGTTTCATGCCCATGCCGCGGGAGAGGTCCTTGACCTTTGTCTTGGGATCGAGGCCAAATCGGTCGATGAATCCGGCGAACGTTTTGCGGTCCCACGTGGGGTACGCCGGGCCTACGAGTGCCTCGATTTGGCCCACCTTGAGCGTTGAAGGGAAGGGGCATGTGTCCAGGACGAGACCGACGCGGGAGCGCAGGCAGCGCTGTGTCTCATCGGGCGCGTCGGTGCCACAGCGCTGCCCAAACAGGCGCACCTTGCCGGCATCGAGCTTGATAAGCCCGAGCGCGGCGCGAATGGTCGTTGTCTTGCCGGCGCCGTTAGCGCCCACAAAGCCAACAATCTGGCCGGGCTCCACGGCGAGCGTGACATCACGCAGCGAAAAACGTTCGCTCACGCGGCGTGAGACACCTTTGAGTTCTAACAAGTTTTGCATGGTATAGCCTTTCTTGCAGATGGCTACTGCATGGTTTCGGGGGCTACCAGGTCGAGCATCTCGTGCAGCTTGTCGCGCGTGACACCCAGGGTTTCGGCTTGGCTCGCCGCTTTCGTAAGCAGCTCTTCGATATGGCAGAGCTGGTTTTCGCGCAAGAGTTCCTGGTTGCCCTCGGCGACAAAACAGCCCTTGCCCTGCACGGTGCAGATAAACCCGAGCTGCTCCAGGTCGGCGTAGGCGCGCTTTGTGGTGATGACGCTCACGCCAAGATCGCTCGCGAGTGCACGGATGCTGGGGAGTTTGGCTCCCGCAGCGAGCGTGCCCGATAAGATCTGAACTTTGACTTGCGAGGTTATCTGCTCGTAGATGGGCTTGTCGCTCGAATTGGATAGGATGATGTCCACAGCGGCTCCTTAGCTGTTGGGCTACACGTGTATATAACCGGTAATCACAGTATATATACACTATGCACAGTTATGCAAGAGGCAAATACGGATTGGGCCGGCTACCCAGGCCCCAACTGATGAATTTGTCCTGATAGGCGCCCTAGAGCGAGATTTCGCGGCTACAATAGTGCGGTTACAACGACGTAATGCACTCAATGCAAGAAAGGATCCGCATGGCAAGCCTGTCGGATGAAATCTCGTCGCGCCGCACATTCGCGATCATCAGCCACCCGGACGCCGGTAAGACCACGCTTACCGAGAAGCTGCTGCTCTATACCGGCAGCATCCAGACCGCCGGCTCGGTCAAGGGCAAGAGCTCGGCCAAGCATGCCGTCTCGGACTGGATGGACATCGAGAAGGAGCGCGGTATCTCCGTTACCTCCTCGGTTCTGCAGTTCACCTACAACGGCGCCTGCGTCAACATCCTCGATACCCCCGGCCACCAGGACTTCTCGGAGGATACCTACCGTACCCTTATGGCCGCCGACGCCGCGGTCATGGTCATCGACGGCGCTAAGGGTGTCGAGGCCCAGACCAAAAAGCTCTTTAAGGTCTGCACGCTGCGCCACATTCCCATCTTCACCTTTGTGAACAAGCTCGACCACGAGGCTCGCGATCCGTTTGAGCTCATGGAAGAGATCGAGAATGTTCTGGGCATCAACACCTATCCCATGAACTGGCCGATCGGCAGCGGCCGCAATTTCCGCGGTGTGTTCGATCGTCAGACCCGTCGCGTTATCGCCTTTGAGGGCGATGGTCACGCCAACGCCACCAAGAAGGTCGCCGAGGTCGAGGCCGAGCTGGGCGACCCCGCCATGGATGAGCTCATCGGCGAGGAGAACCATAAGAACCTGATGGACGATATCGAGCTGCTCGATGGTGCCGGCGACGAGCTCGACTTGGATGCCGTGGCCTGCGGCAAGCTGAGCCCGGCGTTCTTTGGCTCGGCGCTCACCAACTTTGGCGTGGAGCCATTCCTTAAGGAGTTCCTGCGTCTGGCCCCGACGCCGCGCGCCTATACCGATACGCTCACCAGCGAACCGGTCGATCCCTGCCGCGACGACTTTAGCGGCTTTGTGTTTAAGATTCAGGCCAACATGGACAAGAACCACCGCGACCGCATCGCCTTTGTGCGTATTTGCTCGGGCAAGTTCGAGCGCGGCATGGATGCCTTCCACGTGCAGGGCAACCGCAAGCTTAAGCTTGCCACGGGCACGTCGATGATGGCCGATGACCGTGCCATCGTGGACGAGGCGTACGCGGGCGATATCGTGGGCCTGTTCGATCCGGGTATCTTTAGCATCGGCGACACTGTGTGCTCCGGCAAGCGCCATGTGCAGTATCCGCAGATCCCGACGTTTGCCCCCGAGATGTTCGCTCGCATTACGCAGGTCGACACGCTCAAGCGCAAGCAGTTCGTCAAGGGCATGGAGGAGCTTGCCCAGGAGGGCGCCATCCAGATCTTCCGCGAGCTGGGTGCCGGCATGGAGAGCGTCATCGTGGGCGTGGTCGGCGTGCTGCAGTTTGAGGTGCTCGAGCGCCGCCTCAAGGCCGAGTACCGTGTTGAGGTTCGTCGCCAGCCGCTGCCCTATACGGACATCCGCTGGATCCAGAACGACCCCGACACCATCGATATCCCGGGCCTTTCGCTCACGCGCGACACGCTGCGTGTCGAGGACATGCGCGGCGGTAAGCTGCTGCTGTTCACGAGTCCGTGGAACGTGGATTGGGCAACCGATCACAACCCCGATCTTATCCTGTCGGAGTTTGGCAACGTAGCCTTTTAACGCATCGGCGCGGTGGTCCTGCGGGGCTGCCGCGCCGTTTGCTTGCCTGATGCCGCGTGAGCGGCTATCATACCCACCGTCGTCTCAAGACCGGGGCGTCCGAGCAGTTCGGGTCCGATATCCTGCTCGTTAAACCTAAAACCAAAGGAGTACACAATGATCAAGAAGGTCATGGAGGACTACAAGGTCCTGTTGCGGAGCATTCCCGCGGCAACGGTTTCGCTGTTTTTCGTGAGCGTCATCATGATGAACCTGCTGGCCAACAAAGAGCTCATCAGCCTGCCGTATCTGGCACTCGATTGCGGCTTTGTGGTGAGCTGGGTTTCGTTTTTGTGCCAGGACATGATCTGCAAGCGCTTTGGCGCCAAGGCATCCATTAAAATCTCTATCCTCGCGCTGCTGGTCAACCTGGCCGTGAGCCTGTGCTTTTGGGCATGCTCGCTCACGCCCGGTATGTGGGGCGCCTACTACGACACCGGCATGATCGAGGTCAACACCGCCCTTAACGCCACCATCGGCGGCACCTGGTACGTGGTACTGGGCTCTTCGCTGGCAATGCTCGTTTCTGCCGTGGTTAACTCCACGCTCAACCAGTCGCTCGGCCGTATGCTCAAAAAGAATAACTTTGCGAGCTTTGCCTTCCGCTCCTATGTGTCTACGGGTGTTGGCCAGTTTATCGACAACCTGGTCTTTGCCATTGTGGTAAGCCACACGTTCTTTGGTTGGACCTGGGTGCAGGTCCTTATGTGCTCGCTGACGGGCGCTGTTGCCGAGCTGCTGTGCGAGGTCTTCCTGAGCCCCGTGGGCTACAAGGTCGTGCGCGGCTGGGAGCGCGAGAATGTGGGCTCCGAGTACCTCGAGCGCCACGCAACCGCCTAAGGAGCAAGTATGCGGGTTTTGATCACGGGCGCTTCGGGCGGTATCGGAGCCGCATGCGTGCGGCGCTTTTTGGACGAGGGCCACGAGGTCGTGGGCTTTGATCTTTTGCCGGCGGCGATCGAGCACGAGCGCTACCGCCATCTGATCGTTGATGTCCGCGAGCCGGACTCGTTTCCAAGCGACCTTGAGCCTCAGGTGATCGTGAACGTTGCCGGTACGCAGGATTCGGCCGACGATATCGCCGCCAACCTGTGTGGCACCATCAACGTGACCGAGCGCTACGCCTTTGTGGGGGAGGGGCTTGCCGCCAAGCCGGCGCCGGCTATCAAATCCGTGGTCAATGTGGGGTCGGCGAGCGGGCATACTGGATCGGAGTTTCCCGCCTATGCCGCCAGCAAGGGCGGCGTTATCGCCTACACCAAGAACCTTGCAAACCGCCTGGCACCGCAGGCCATCGCCAACAGTGTGGACCCGGGCGGCGTTATCACGCCGCTCAACCGTTGCGTGATGGAAGACGAGCGCCTGTGGAACCAGATTATGGAGCTCACGCCGCTTAAACGCTGGGCCACCGCCCAAGAGATCGCCGAGTGGATCTACTTTGTGGGCGTGACCAACCGGTTTATGACCGGGCAGAGCCTGCTGATCGATGGCGGCGAGGCCGGTCGCACACAATTTATTTGGCCCGAATAGGAAACGCGCCCGATGGAAAGCCGTCGGGCGCGTTTTTGATGTATCGATTTTTAGCCGATGCAAGTCCAGTTGACGGGGGTCGAGCCGTGCTGTTCGAGTAGCCGATTGGCGGCAGAGAAGGGGCGCGACCCCATAAAGGCGGGGAGTTCTGCCGTGGCGCGGTTGGCCGAAAGCGGCGAGGGGTGTGTGGAGGCCAGGCAGAACTTGTCGGTTGCCTTGCCCGCGCCGGTCGCGACGAGCTTACCTTCGACCATCTGCTGGGCAAAGCGGCCCCATGCCAAAAAGACTACCGGTTGGGGCAGCTGGCAACAGCGTTCGATAACGTAGTCGGTGAGCGTGCTCCAGCCCAGTTTGGCGTGCGAGTTCGCGGCATGCTCGCGTACGGTGAGCGTAGTGTTGAGGAGCAGGATGCCCTGTTGCGCCCATAGGGTTAGGTCTCCCGTGGCAGGAATGGGGCAGCCCAGATCGGCATTGAGCTCCTTATAGATGTTGCGCAGGCTCGGCGGCAACTTGGTTTGCGTCGCGGGGACCGAGAACGACAGCCCCATGGCCTGGTTGGGTCCGTGATAGGGGTCTTGACCCAAGATGACAACCTTGACCTGGTCGGCCGGCGTGTAGGCGAGGGCATTGAGGATGTCGTCTTGTGCCGGGTAGATAGTCTGCTCGGCACGCAAAAGGGCGATGCGCTCGAGCAGCTGGTTCGTGGTGTCACGTACCGGCTGCGGCGCATCGCCCAACCAAGTTGCTATGTTGCGGTCGCGGGTCGCGGCGTCCATGGGGCTCCTTTACGCCAGATGCTCTGTTGGCATCTATTGTAAAGGCGCACCGGTTGCCTTTATGCCACGGCTGTATGAAGAGTGGGGTCTACGAGACGTGCTCGGGCGCTCCTGCCATGCGAGCCTGTCCGTGTGCGCGGAGGCGCGGAAGCTCGACGGTTGCCACCATGACGCCGGTGAGGATGAGGGCGGCGCCAAAGAAGGCGATGGGGCTCAGGACCTCGCCGACCAGGAAGAACGAGAAGACGGCAGAGCAGACCGGCTCGAGCGAGAAAGCGAAGCCGGTGGTCTCGGCAGGCACGTG
Organism: uncultured Collinsella sp.; assembly: GCA_902468695.1. Classification (GTDB taxonomy): domain Bacteria; phylum Actinomycetota; class Coriobacteriia; order Coriobacteriales; family Coriobacteriaceae; genus Collinsella. Next base: position 23,041 of record CABQZS010000067.1, on the reverse strand, counting down.
GGGCTGCACGAGCGTTTGGGTGATAAAGCCATAGGCAGAGCAGATGAGTGCGAGTGCGACGACGACCACGACCTCGCCCGGCGTGCCGGGAAGCGTGAAACCGCCAAAGGTGAATGCGGCGATGCCCGAGAACAAGCCGCCGAAGCCCAGCTGCCAAACGCCCAGAGCCAGCGGATCGACTTCTTCGACAAAGCGCTTGGCCACGATAATGTGGCTGGCATAGATAAAGGCCGAGAGCAGCATGATGAGCGCGCCCGGGTTCAGGCTGGTGAAGTCGGCGCCCGAGAGTAGTAGCATACCGCAGGTGACGATGGCGGTGCCGATGAGCACTTTGCGCTCGGGGGCGCGGCGCAGCAGGGCGGCGTTGGCAAACGGCACGATCACGACCGTCAGGCTCTGCAAAAAGCCGGCGGTGGAGGCAGAGGTGAGGCTGGAGCCCAGGCACATGCAGGTGAGCTCGGTTGCCATGATGGCGCCGATGATGGCGGCGCGAACCATAAGGTCGCGGTTGATGCGCAACGCGTGCTTGTGGAAGAGTAACAGGCAAGCCGCAAAGGCGATGATGCAGCGCAGCGCAACGATGCTCGTTGCGTTCATGCTGTCCATGCCGATCTTCATGAGGGGGTACGAAAAGCCCCATGCAACGGGAACGGAAAATGAGAGCGCGATTGCTTTTTTGCGATCCATGGGACTCCTTTTGTTACAGAACGGTTTCGTAAAAAGGATTCTGCTCCCAGATGTGGATGTAGTAAAGCGAATGTATCTTCAGTATGATTAAGAAATGCTAATGTCATTAGGAAAAGTACTGGCAAAACGTTTTACGGCTGCATTGATGTGGAGGCGCGATGGCATCGCGGTATCAGATTGTTTGTATGGTGGTCGATCGCGGCAGTCTTAAGGGCGCGGCGGACGAGCTGGGCTATACGCAAAGTGCGGTGAGCCAGGCCGTCAAGGCACTCGAGCGCGAGCTGGGCACTACGATTATCGAGCGCGGCAAGCAGAGCGTGTCGCTTACGCGCGACGGTAAACAATATCTGCCGTACCTGCGCCAGATTGTGACTGCCGAGGCTGAGCTCGAGGGCAAGCGCCAGGAGCTGCTGGGGCTTTCGTCGACTGATATTCGCATCGCGACGTTTACCAACGTGAGTCGAACCGTGCTGCCGCGCGTGATTCGCGACTTTGGAGCCCTGCACCCGGGCGTACGCTTTACCCTCAAGCAGGGCGATTACACGCGCAACGCCCAGTGGGTGCACGATGGCGTGGTTGATTTTTGCTTTACGGCACGTGGGTTTACCGCTGGACTCGAGAAGCGCGTGGTCTATCACGACGAGTTGGTGGCATTGCTGCCGGCCGCGCATCCGCTGACAGCAAAGGAAAAGGTGACGCTCGCCGACTTAGCGTCCGAGCCGTTTGTGCTGCTGGATGAGGGCGAACAGAGTCTGGTGCTCGATGCATTCGCGACGCATGGGCTGTCGCCGCACGTAACGAGCGAGGTGACCGACGACTACACCATCATGGCAATGGTGGAGGAGGGCCTAGGCGTGAGCATGCTCTACCGTCGTACTGTGGAGGGCATGCGTGCCGATATTCGCGTACGTCCCATCGTGCACGCCCCCTCGCGCGACGTAGTGGCCGCCTGGCGCAGCTGGGACACCATGCCTATCGCCACGAGGCGCTTTATCGACTATATGAGCTCGCATATTGTCAATTAATGACTGGCGTGGCGTTGAGTGTGGTGTTTAGCGGGCTGTCGCTCTGGCTTGGGTGGCGCGATAGGTGCGTGCCGGGTGGCAAAGTAGCACCGCCACGACCATAAAGAACGCCGTGGTGCCCAGGCTGATGGGGTAGACCATCATGATGTTCGCAAAGGTGCGGAAGTGCGGGAACACGCAGAACACCCAATAGAAGCGGATGCCGCAGACGCAGATCATGGTGATGAGGGCGGGCGTGAGCGAGATACCAAAGCCGCGCAGGTAGCCGGACATGTTTTCGTAGAACATGCTAAAGGCGTACGCCGGGAAGATCGAACACACGCGGATATAGCCTATCGAGACGATGTTGGGATCGCTGTTAAAGAGCGACAAGATCTCGCGCCCTAGGCCGACAATAACGATGATCGTGGTGAGTGCAACGATACCGCCTTCGACCAGGCAGACCTTGAGCGTCTTGGTGCAGCGGTCGATCTGGCGGGCGCCGTGGTTTTGTCCCACAAAGGTGGTGCAAGCCTGGCTAAAGCTGTTGAGCAGGTTATAGCACACGTACTCCAGACTCATGGCGGCGCTCGATGCCGCCATGACCTCGGTGCCCAGGCTGTTGATGGCAGACTGGATGATGATGTTGGCGACGGCAAAGACGGCGCTTTGGATGCCGGCGGGCAGGCCGATCTTGACGATGCGCTTGAGGGCGACGGGGTCGATAGCCAGGTCGCGTAGGGTGACGCGGACGACGGAGTCGGTCTTGAGCAGGCGGATAAAGAGCGTAGCGGCGCTGACGGTGTAGGCGATGGCGGTGGCGATGGCGACGCCCGCGACACCCCAGTGGAGCACAGGGACAAAGATGAGGTCCAGGCCAATGTTGAGGACGGTGGACACGGCAAGCGCCTGCAGCGGCATGCGGGTGATGCCGACGGAGCGGAAGATCGCGGCTTCAAAGTTGTAGAGCAAGATCGAGGGCAGGCTGAGCAAAAAGACGCGCAGGTAGAGCGAAGCAAGTGGCATGGTTTCGGAGGGAACGTTGAGGGCGGCGAGCATGGGCTCGGCAAAGATCTCGCCCAGCGCGATGACGACAAAGCCCACGAGCGCCATTAAAATCGAGGTATGGACGGCGCGTTTGACCATGTTTTGATCGTTGCGGCCGATAGCGTTGGCGATGACCACGTTGGAGCCAAGCGACATGCCAATGAACAGGTTGAGCATAAGACTGGTAAGCGGAACATTGGAGCCGACCGCCGCCATGGCGAGGGTTCCCTGGTCGCCCGAGAAGTTACCGATGATGACCGTGGCGATGAGGTTCGACAGCTGCTCCAAGATGCTCGTGGCGGCCACGGGGAAGGCGAACAGGGGGATATTGCGCCACAGCGAGCCGGTGGTCATGTCAATGTGCTTAGATACGGTATCAGCCATACGCTCTCAATCTCTAACATGCTATATCGTGCTTATTTGCGCAGACGATGATACTCCTAATGCAACCAGTCGGCACTTAGGGACGTTCCTTTTCTGTCGGCAGCTGGGGACACTCCTTGTCTCTTCTGTGACTAGGTAGGGAAGGCGTGCGACAATGGTGGGCGTTGTGTTGTTCGCGCTAAGGAGTTGTCATGTTGTTGTGTCCCGTTTGCCATGAGCCGTTGGTGGACGACGAGCGCGGTGCTGCGTGCGCGGGCGGACACCGGTTTGACCGTGCGCGCGAGGGCTATCTATATCTGCTGCGCTCGTCCAAGAGCGGCGACTCTATGGGCGATCCCAAGTCGCAGGCGCGCAGTCGTCGCGACTTTCTAAACCGTGGATACTACGCGCCGCTGTGCGATGCAATGGTCGAGCTGGTGCGCGAGCGGGCGACTGGGCGCGCTGCGTCTGCGAATGGTCCCATGACCTTGCTCGATATTTGCTGTGGCGAGGGCTATTACACGAGTGCCATGGGCGCGGTGCCGGGCGTGGATGCTTACGGGTTCGACCTGGGCAAAGAGATGGTGCGCCTTGCCGCCAAGCGCGGCGATGCGACCTACTTCGTGGCCAACATGAAGGACATCCCCGTGGCCGATGGCGCCTTCGATATGGTGACCGAGCTCTTCGCTCCCTTTAACGAGCGCGAGTTTGCCCGCGTGCTGGCGCCGGAGGGTTCGCTCTACACCGTGGTGCCGGGTGCTCGTCACCTCTTTGGGCTCAAGGAGGTGCTCTACGATACGCCGTACCTTAACGACGAGAAGCTGCCGCAGACCAGCGAGCTCGAGTTGGTCGGAACGCAGCGGGTGTCTGCGAATATTACGCTTCAGACCCAGGCCGACATCGAGGCGGTGTTCCAGATGACGCCGTACTACTACCGCACACGCCCCGCCGACAAAGAGCGCCTGGCAAACTTGGACACCCTTCAAACCGACATCGACTTCATCATCGCCGAGTACCGCCACAGCTAACAACCTGCCAAAAAGGGACAGGTTTATTTTGGTAGGTTTTATCTGGGCAAACGTAAAGGGCCGACCGCGGAGATGCGCGATCGGCCCTTTTTAGTTGCTTGGCTGCAGAGGTTATGAGAAGCGAGCGCTTATAGGCGGTCCTTGTTCTCGGCCTTAACGGCGTGTGCCTGCTGAACAAAGAACAGGTCGTACACCACGATGACAAAGGCGCCAAAGTTGATGGCGTCGCTGCCAAACGCGGGAAGCGTGAGCACCGCTTGGGCAAGCGTGGCGACCGCGGCAACAATACCGAGCTTAAACGCGCCGTCCACCTGCGAAGGCTTGTTGGCGCCCTTGATACCGGCGACGCCTGCGGCAAGGTCGACGAGACCCTTGGCGATAAGCACGACCGCTGCGAGCGTGGCGTACGAACCGTACGTGGAATCGAGACCGCCCGTGGCGATACCGACGCCGGCGGTGACGAGGCTGGCGATGCCCAAAACAAAGTAGATGAGAGCAAGGATTTTGAGAGTCTTGCGAGTGAAGCTCATGGCTGGTCCTTTCGATACGAGTACGCCAACTTGGCGCACCCAATGTACTGCACATATGGTGAAGCACATTGTAGTTCAACGCGGCGATGCATGCGCCTGAAAGCGCTTTGAGCCCGCGCGGCCCAACCCAACCTTTCAAAAAGGAAAGCTGGGCGTAAGTCAAATCGATGGCAGCGTATGCGCGGCGCTGCGATGATGGGTCCATGGTAAGAGCTGGTCTCAAGGAGGAGCCATGATGTACGGAGCAGGGCAAGTGCATGGGCCGCGGTCGTTGGGAAGGCGCATGGGTGATTCTGTGATCGCTGCCGTGTGCACGGGATTGATGGCGGTGCTTTGCATTGGGATGCTGTGGGCCATGTCGCATGTGGGACAATAGCGGACGGTTGGGTGCCGACATAAACGGCGCTCACGTATTCGTTTTGCTTGTTAAGGAGTACCCATGGACGTCGTCGATCCCTTTTCTATTGCTCGGGCCGCGGGGCTTGAGCTGACCGGGACGTCCGAGGGCCTCACGCTCACCGACGGCACGATGGAACTGCGTGCCGATTTTACTCGCATGCTTCCGCGGCTCAAGCAGGGCCGTCTGCAGCAAGAGCTGCTGGTAAAGGCTGCGCGCGCAAAAGGCATCGAGAGCCCATGGGCGATTGACGCCACGGCAGGCTTTGGCGAGGATTCGCTGCTGCTGGCGGCCGCGGGTTTTACCGTCGATCTGTATGAGCAGGATTGCGTGATCGCGGCGCTCCTCAAGGATGCCCTGGATCGCGCGGCAGATGATCCGGCGCTTGCGACAGCCGTGGCCCGCATGCGCTTACATGCGGGCGAGGACAGCATTGCCGGCCTTCGCCATACAGCTGAGCTGATCGGGCAGGGCGAGCTCACCGCTCCCGACGTGGTATATCTGGACCCCATGTTTCCCGGGCGCACCAAGAGCGCGGCGGTGAAAAAGAAGTTCCAACTCTTGCATCATCTGGAACAGCCGTGCGCCGATGAGGAGACGCTGGTCGAAGCCGCGCTTGCGGTGCACCCGCGCAAGGTCGTTATCAAGCGGCCGGTGAAGGGGCCACTGCTTGCCGGCGTTAAGCCGAGCTATCAGCTTGCGGGCAAGGCCGTTCGTTACGATGTGTTGGTGCCGCCGCGTCCATAGCCCGTGCGCAATGGCCGGCATTGCGCCAATGGGGAGCCTATTTCCAAGGGTGCGACGTCAGGTGCCAGCCGCCGCAGTATTCGCATTTGTAGCAGGCTAAGCCGCGCCGCCCGCGGTTTTCGCAGTCGGCCATAACGGCCTCGGCCTCGGCGCGCGTGTCGTAACGGTTTTTGCGTTCGCACGACTTGTAGCGCCAGGCTTCATCGCGCTCGGCGTTCAGGGCATCGCGGCGCTCGTCTTCGCGCGCAAACAGGTCGCTCATATCGCCGCCGGTGGCAGCGCCCAAAAACTCGCTTTTGGCCTTTGACCAGGCGGCTCGCTTTTTGCTCCCCATCTGCATCGCGCCCCTCTCCAAACGTTGGTATCATTGCTCAATCAAAGTGATACCAATAAACGTGAGGTCGCCGCGTGATGATCAGAAAAACCCTCGATACCGACATTCCCGCTGTTATGGCTATCTATGACACGGCCCGCGCCTTTATGCGCGCGCATGGCAACGCCACGCAGTGGCCCGAGGGCACGCCTTCGGCCGAGCAGCTGGCTGCCGATATTGCCGCCGGTGGCAGCTATGTGTGCGAAGTCGACGGTCGCGTGGTGGCGACGTTTGCCTTTTTGCCGGGTCCGGACGAGTGCTATGACGTAATTGAGGACGGGCAATGGCGCAGCGATACTCCGTACGCCGTGTTGCACCGTGTGGCATCCGACGGCACCGTGCACGGTATCGCGGCTGCGATGTTCGCCTTTGCCAAAGAGCGTGCCGACCACCTGCGTATCGATACACATCGGGACAACCTGCCCATGCGGGGCGCGAGTATTAAGGCAGGGTTTGAGCGTGCCGGTGTCGTGCATGTGTCGGACGGCACGCCGCGTGTTGCGTTTGACTGGCTGCGTGAGGCATAAGGGCGAGGGTGCGTATCAATAATTCGCGCGAACGAAAATGGCCCCGGGTGGGGCCATTTTCGTTTACTGCGCTGTTTTGAAAGCCGGCTTTCGCAAGGCGTGAACCTACGAAAATCGCCGCGCGGCAACGCGGGGCGATGAGCTCGGTCGGGGGATAGGGCCCGCTTCGCCCGCCGGCCCGTAAATTGTATCATCCAGTGTGGAACGTGAACGCCCGTTGCCGCGTGCGATGGGCTTGCAATAAGAGGAGAGCCATGTCGAAGCAAGCGGTCGTTGGAATCTTGGCGCATGTCGATGCCGGCAAGACCACGTTGGCCGAGGTCATGCTGTTCAACGCGGGTCGCATTCGCAAGCGCGGCCGCGTGGACGATGGCGATTCGCATCTGGACACGAACGCGATCGAGCGTGAGCGCGGCATTACGATCTTCTCGTCGCAGGCCGTGCTCGACCACGGCGATACCCGCGTCATGCTTGTGGATGCACCAGGGCATGTCGATTTTTCTGCCGAGGCGGAGCGTACATTGCGCGCACTCGACTACGCGATTTTGGTTGTGGGTGCCAACGACGGCGTGCAGGGGTATACCGAAACCCTGTGGCGCCTGCTTGCGCGCTATGATATTCCGACGTTCATCTATATCAACAAAATCGATTTGGAGAATCCCGGCCGCGATGTTTTGCTGGCACAGCTTGGGCAGCGTCTTTCCGAAGGCTGCCTGGATGCCAACGAATTGTTGGCGGGCGGCAACGTTCAGGAGGACGCTGCTGCGTTGGACGAGGCGGCGCTCGAGGAGTTTCTTGAGACGGGTGAGCTTTCTGGCGCAACGCTGTCGCGCATGGTTGCCGAGCGCAAGCTCTTTCCCTGTTTTGCCGGCTCGGCGCTCAAGGACCAAGGCGTGGACGAGCTGCTGGATGGCATATGCGCGCTGATGCGCAAACAGGCGTGGCTTCCGGAGTTTGCCGCCCGCGTCTACCGCGTGAGCCGCGGGGATCGCGGCGAGCGCTTGGCATGGGTTAAAGTGACCGGAGGCACGCTGCATGCCAAACAGCTGATTAACGGACGTTCCGGCGCCGAGGCATGGGAGCAGAAGGTCGATCAGGTACGCATCTATAACGGCGAAAAGTATGAGCTTGCCCAAGAAGTTGCTGCTGGCGGTATTTGTGCCGTGACGGGTCTTGCGCACGTTCGCCCGGGGGACGCCCTGGGCGCGGAGCCCGCGGGCGATGCGCCCGTCATTGCGCCGGTCCTCACCTATACGGTGCTTCCAGGCGAACACGATGTCCATGCGGTGTTCAAAGCACTGACTGAGCTGGCGGACGAAGATCCCATGCTCGGCGTAAGCTGGAATACTCATCTGGAGCAGATTCACCTGCAGCTGATGGGCGCCGTGCAACTCGAGGTCGTGCAGCGGGTGTTGGCCGATCGCTTTGGCCTTTCGGTTGCGTTTGAGTCTGGCGGCATTCTCTATAAGGAGACTATTTCGCAGCCGGTCGAGGGCGTGGGCCACTTTGAGCCACTGCGCCACTATGCCGAGGTGCATCTACGCCTGGAGCCGTTGCCAGCGGGTTCGGGCGTGCAGTTTGGTACCGTGACCTCGACCGACGAGCTCGATCTTAACTGGCAGCGTTTGGCACTCACCAACGCCATGGAGCGCGATCACCTGGGCGTGCTGACCGGCTCGCCCATCGCCGATGTGCGCATTACGCTCACGGGCGGCCGTGCGCATGCCAAACATACCGAGGGTGGCGATTTTCGCCAGGCCACGTACCGCGCGATTCGCCAGGGTTTGATGCAGGCGCGCGAGGCCGGTGCGGTGGTACTGTTGGAACCGTGGTATCGCTTTGAGCTCGAGGTGCCGGGGGAGTGCGTGGGCCGGGCGCTCTCGGATGCCACGCGCATGGGTGCCGAGTACGAGCCGCCGACGATGGCGGGCGACCGGGCGAAGCTTGTGGGCCGCGTACCGGCATCCGAGGTGCAGGATTACGCGCTGGAGGTGGCCGCCTACACAAGCGGTCGCGGTCATCTGTACCTGGAGTTCGCCGGTTATGCGGCTTGCCATGATGCCGAGCGCGTCATCGAGACGGCCGCCTATGAGCCTGAGGCCGATCTGCCCAACACGCCCGATTCGGTCTTTTGCTCTCATGGTGCCGGTTACACGGTCAAATGGTACGACGTGCCTGCCGCGGCGCACGTAAAGATCGATCCCGCCACCTTCCGCCCTTGGCGAGCAGCAGACGCCGAGTTTTTCGGCCACATGTGACAAAGGGACAGTTTCTTTGTCACATGCTATTGGTATAACTCGGTATAAGTTGGTATAACTATTACCAGGGTTTGCCAATCCGAGGAGGCCGACATGAATCCAAATCCCTTTAAGCCCACGGCTGGCAAGCGGCCTCCGATGCTCATCGGTCGCGAGTCGGTCATCGAAGATTTCGAGGAAGGGCTCGATAACGGCGCCGGAGCGCCGGGCAGGCTCATGCTCATTACGGGAAACCGCGGCTGCGGCAAGACGGTTCTCCTGCGGGAGCTGCAACGTCTGGCCAGCGAGCGCGGATGGGCGGTTGTCTCCGATTCCGCTTCGCTTGGCTTATGCGACCGCTTGGCCGACGCGCTTCGCTCGAATAAACCCGTTGTGACGTCAATGGAGTTCGGTCCTTCGTTTGGCCGGATGTCGGTCGAGGCGGCGCGAGCAAAGGGCGAGAGTTTGCGAGGGCTGGTCAACGAGCGCCTTAAGAAGCTCGGTCCAGGCAAGGGCATACTGTTTGCGATTGACGAGGCGCAATCGGCGTCTATCGAGGAACTGGCGGCTCTTGCCGTTCTCTATCAGCAGGTGCTCGGAGACCAGGATGCCACGGGATTACCCGATAGCGACCAGCGCGGTCTTGCGCTGGTTTTTGCCGGCTTGCCCAGTATGGTTGACGATCTGCTCGAAGAGCCGAGCGTGACGTTTTTGCGCCGCGCCCAGCAGCGTACGCTGGGGGCGATATCTTTGCCCAAGGTGCGCGATTCATATATCCAGACGGTCAAAGACGCTGGTCTTTACGTTGACGCGGAGAGGGCGGACCTTGCGGCGCGCAAGAGCATGGGGCATCCCTATATGGTTCAGCTGGTGGGATATTACATGTGGCGGTCTGCTGTCCGGCGTAGCTCGCAGGTCATCGAAAGGCGCGATGTCGAGGATGGCCATGCGGATGCCGTCTCCGAGTTCTACGAAGCGGTTGACGCGCCCCTGTATTACGGGCTGCGCAGTCCACAGCGCCTCTTTATCGAGGCCATGGCGGTTGACGAGGACAAACCGACGCGCATGGCGGATATCATTGAGCGCTGTGATCGTACCCAGAGCTGGGCGAGTAAATATCGCGCAAGCCTGATTCGCGAGCGCGTCATCGAGGCTGCCGGATACGGTCTCGTCCGGTTTACTGTGCCCATGCTGGGCGAGTACATCCGCGACCGCGTTTTATGGCATGAGTAGGGTGATAAAGGTGACGGAACAGAAGATGAGCCCGCAGGCTATCGAGGTGCGTGGCGCACGTGTACACAACCTCAAGGACATCGATATCGATATTCCACTGGGAAAGCTCGTGGGTATTGCCGGCGTGTCGGGTTCGGGCAAGAGTTCGCTGGCGCTGGGAGTTCTTTATGCCGAGGGCTCGCGCCGCTATCTGGAGGCGCTCAGCACCTATACCCGCCGTCGTCTGACGCAGGCCGAGCACGCCCAGGTGGACGAGGTGCTGCATGTGCCGGCGGCACTCGCATTGCACCAGCGCCCCAGCGTACCGGGCGTGCGCTCGACCTTTGGCACCATGACCGAGCTTAACAATAGCCTGCGTCTGCTCTTTAGCCGTTGCGCCCATCATGTGTGCCCGCATTGCGGGGAGCGTGTGGAGCCGAGCCTTAACGTGGCAGCAGGCCTATCGCTCACGTGTCCGACGTGCGGCCGCGAGTTCTACGCGCCGAGTGCCGAGGATTTGGCTTTCAATAGCGGTGGCGCGTGTCCCACCTGCGGCGGCACCGGCGTTATGCGCGAGGTGGACGAGGCGAGCCTGGTGCCCGACGAGTCAAAGACTATCAACGAGGGCGCGGTGCTTCCTTGGGGCACGCTCATGTGGGATCTGATGAAGCAGGTGGCCGGCGAGATGGGCGTGCGCACCGACGTGCCGTTTAACCAGCTCACGCCTCAAGAGCGCGACATCGTGTTCCATGGTCCGGCGGTTAAGAAGCATATTCTCTACGTTCCCAAAAACGGCGAGGGTGCCACGCCGCTCGACTTTACCTATTACAACGCCGTCTATACCGTTGAGAATGCGCTCGCCAAGGTTAAGGACGACAAGGGCCTCAAGCGCGTTGCGCGCTTTTTGCGCGAGGGGCCATGCCGTGACTGTGGCGGCACGCGTCTCTCCGAGGTTGCGCGCCAGTCCCAGGTGCGCGGTATCAATCTGGCGCAGGCCGCGGCCATGACGCTTGGTGATGCGGTTGAGTGGGTGCGCGGGGTGCCCGCATCCTTGCCAGCCGAGATGCAGCCCATGGCGACGGATATCTGCGATTCGTTTTTGAGCACGGCCCGTCGTCTGGTCGATCTGGGCCTCGATTACCTTTCACTCGACCGCGCCGGTGCCACGCTCTCCACGGGTGAGCGCCAGCGCGTGCAGCTCGCCCGCGTGGTGCGCAACCGATCGACGGGTGTGCTCTATGTGCTGGACGAGCCCTCGATCGGCTTGCATCCTGTCAATGTCGACGGCCTGGTAGGTGTGATGCGCGATCTGGTGGATGACGGCAACACCGTGGTCGTTGTCGACCACGACACGCGCGTGCTGGCGGAGGCTGATTATCTGGTCGAGATGGGCCCCGTTGCTGGAGCAGGCGGCGGCAACGTAATCGCCGCTGGTACGGTAGACGAGGTCGAACAATCGCAGGGCAGCCGTATCGCGCCGTTTTTGCGCGCTGAGCCCAAGCGCTCGCGTCCGCAGGTGACTGACGAGGAAATGTTCGATCAGGGCCACATCCGCATGGCAACCGATGCCATCCATACCGTCAAGCCGCTCGAAGTCGATATCCCGCGCGGCCGCCTTGTCGCGGTAACGGGCGTTTCGGGTTCGGGCAAGACGACGCTGGTGCTCGAGACGCTCATCCCGGCACTTAAGGCGCAGGCAGCCGGCGAGCGCCTGCCGGGGCACGTGCGCTGGATCGATGCCGAGGGTATTGTCCGCGCAAACCTGATTGACGCCACGCCCATCGGCGCCAACGTGCGCTCGACGGTAGCGACCTATGCCGACATCCATGATGAGCTGCGCCGCGCCTTCGCCCGTACGCCCGAGGCCAAGGCAGCCGGCTACAAGGCGGGTGCCTTTAGCTACAACACCGGTGCCCTGCGCTGCCCTACGTGCGACGGCACGGGCTCGATATCGCTTGACGTGCAGTTTTTGCCCGATGTCGAGATCGTCTGCCCGGCATGTCGCGGCTCACGTTATGCAGACGCGGCTTCGCATATCCATCGTGAGGGCAAGGACGGGAGCCTGCTTACGTTGCCGCAGCTCATGGACATGAGTGTGGACGAAGCCCTCGATGCCACGGTGGGACTCAAAAAGGTGCAGACGCGCTTGCAGACCTTGCGCGACCTGGGCTTGGGCTATCTTACGCTCGGTGAGCCCACGCCGGCACTCTCGGGCGGCGAGGCGCAGCGTCTAAAGCTTGCGAGCGAGATGGGCCGTGTGCAGGACGATGCCGTATTCGTGTTCGACGAGCCCACGATCGGCCTACATCCGCTCGATGTTCAGGTACTGCTGAGTGTGTTCGATGGCCTCGTTGCCAAGGGCGCCACGGTTATCGTGATCGAACACGATCTCGACCTTATCCGTAACGCCGATTATGTGATCGACATGGGCCCAGGCGGTGGCGATGCCGGCGGGCAAATCGTCTGCGCTGGCACGCCGGGCGACATCGTGGCCTGCTCCAAGAGCATTACCGGCCGCTATCTATAGACAATGAGGCAAAGGGACAGCCCCTTTGCCTCATTGATGCCTATTTCACGCATTGAGCCGCGAGATAGTCGCGGAAGAATGGCAATTCAAATGCGACGAGCCCTCGTCCTCGTTCTCCGATGATGCCGGCATCTATCATGCGGCGTCGGTAGCGGGAGACCTGCTGCGGCGAACGCTTAAGGCGCTCGACAAGGTCAGCGGTGGTGGACTCTTCCTCGTCGTCGAGCATGGCGATGAGGAATCGTTTGTCCTCCGCAGTGAGTTCCCGATAGGTTGCCGCGAGGATTCGGTCGTCCATCTCGTCGCGCGCGATTTTGATTCCCAGGTCAAAGTCGCGCGACGAGATTTCCTTCGAATCGCTTGTGAGATCCCAGGCACGGTAGCCTACGAGTTGCAATAGGAAGGGAAAACCAGAGATCGAGCGAACGGCTCTATCGATTCCCTCAGCGTCTGCCAGGCGATCGTTTTCCTGGATTGTGCGAATCAAGGCTTCGCGTACGTCATAGTCGGCAATGCGACCCAGATGATATTGTTGGGCGCGGCGAAGGAACGAGACCGTCTTGTGGTTCAGTAGCGTCGATACGTTGTTGGGAAGTCCCGCCATGAGCAGGGCGACGCGTTTCCCATCGGTCACAAAGTGCTGATACGTCGCTGCGAGCTGAATCATCTCGTCGAGTGTCGGGTCCACCTCGTCAACCGTGACGAGCAGACCGGTGCCCGCCTCGTTGAGCTGGTCGATGATGTCGCTCATGCGATAACGCCAGGTTGAGGCATCGTGAACGCGACTGACCTCGATGCTGCCGAGCGGTGCAATTCCGAGACCGGTGACTTCGAAGTGGTTGGACGGGTCGATAAGATGGCCGGCAGCACGTTTCGCCCCGAGCTCGATTTCCTCAAGCATTCCCGGGAGCGCGGTCGTCTTTACGGCAATCCAGCCGTGGGATTCCGCCCTTGTCGCGAGCGACGACATGAGAGCGGTTTTACCGGTTCCACGCGCGCCTGAGAAGATCGAGGTCAATTCTGGGCGCCTGCGCTGGCTCAAGAAGGCACGGTCCAAATCCCGAATAATCTGTTGTCTGCCGGCGAGATGGGCAGGAACTTCGCCAAAGCTAGGGGTAAACGGGTTTTCGAGGTATTCCACAATGCCCTCCTTTAGCGTCTCGGGTTAATTTCATTTTATTCTAGTTAATCTCAATTAAAAACGATTAATTTCATTTCAAAGCATAAGGTTGGCGTCGTGCGTTATCGAAGCGGTGCTTGAATAGCTTACGTTGGGGCTCGAAAATGGGTTCAACCCATTCGCGAAATTTGCACGCCCTATTGTGAGTGGGCTCTCAGATGAGCTGAAGCTGCCATCGTGCGGCTGATAGGGGCAATCATGAAAAACAGAATCTATGGGTATGCTCGAGTTTCGTCAGCAGATCAGAACCTGGATCGACAACTGGATGCGCTGGAGCGGTTTCCGGTCCAAACGAATTTGATCTATGCTGACAAAGCGAGTGGAAAGGACTCCAGGCGTCCTCAGTACCGGCGTCTTCTTCGTCGTCTGCGCGAGGGGGACGTTCTGGTGATTACGAGTATCGATCGATTGGGTCGCGACTACCGTGAAGTTCTCGATGAATGGCGTCGCCTAACGACGGACAAACGCGTTGCCATCGTGGTGCTCGATATGCCATTGCTTGACACACGCGAACAACCCAATGGAATTACGGGGACTTTTATTGCCGACCTAGTGCTTCAGGTTTTGAGCTATGTGGCTCAGGTGGAGCGCGAAAACATAAAGCAGCGCCAGGCGGAGGGTATCGCGTCGGCGCGTCTGCGGGGTGTGAGATTTGGGAGACCGACGCTCGAACGTCCGGATAGCTACCGCGATGTCATCAAATCATTCGAAGGAGGTGAGGTTACGAGGCGAGAGGCCGCAATGCTTTTGAACGTCAGCGCATCGACGTTTGATCGTTGGAGACGGGCGGACGCGAACGGATATGACCGTTCGCCGTCTGCCCGTCCTCTTTAGCTAGACATTTTGACGAGGGGAGTTTATTGCACAGGGCCCACTCCTTCCCTCGATGTTTATCCAGTTCACGCCCTTGAATCAAATAGTGCCACTGCGTCGCCAATTCGTCTGCTATTTGACGAGGGGGAGGTTAAACGACTACCAAGGGATATGTAATGAAGAAAAAGTTATTTACGGCAGTTCTGGCTTTTATCGCGGCGGCGCTAATCGGCATTTCTCTACCACTCGGAATTACGGGTCGCGGCTGGAGTCCGACATGCGCATTCGCAGCGACTAAGAAAAGTGGAAAGAAGCCAAAGCCAGGTAAGAAGGATTCAGTAAAAATCGATCAACTAAACTGGAGTGTCTCAGAAGGCGTTGTTGATGGCGTCGAGATGATGACATTTGAATATGACAATAAATCGAGCTTCGATATTGCTCAGTTCACTATTCAGTTTGAGCCGAAAGGGGAGTTGACTGACGAACAGAAACTTCTGTTTACTGACGTTTTTGATGAGGAAGAGGCTGCGCACGATTATTCAACGCTAAAAATAACGGCGGATAGCCAGCGAATCGTCGAGAAGCGAGAATCGGTTGATAGCGTTCCGTGCATTACCCATGGTGACTATGTCGCCAATGCCCAGCAGAATCAATATGACCTGATGGAGCCTTCAGTGGCGACTATTGCCTATCTAGGCGGCGATGGAAAGATATATCTCGAGTACTATAGTTTCAAGTCGAAAACCTATACGACTTCATCAAAGGGCGGTGTCAAGGCGTATGACTGGCCAACAAAAGCCCTTGCAAAATCCTTGCCGAAGCCTGACTGCCCTATCGTTTATACGTCGTTAGACGAAAAAGACTGCCTTTCGTTTGTCGCATTTGGCATCGATCATGATGGGTACGACAAATACATCAAAGCTTGCAAGAAAAAGGGATACAAGGACATCGAATATTCGTATGACAGCAGTTTTTGCGCAAAGGATAAAAAGGGACGGGAACTGATGATCGGATATAGCGATCGAGATCAGCGGATGGACGTCAGCGTTTCAGTTGATTAACGTGCGCATATGATTGAATGATCAACGCGTTATGATGCCTATGTATGGATTGGGGTGCCGGCCTATGGTCTGTGCCCCAATCTTTCTAAAGTTACGTGCAGCAGAATAGGTATTAAATTAACGTATGAATATGTATTTATATTATGTTGGATTTAAGTCCTTCCTTTCTGAATTGGTTGACATCAAAACCCAATATAAATGAATTGAGTCCGTAATTACCCTGAGGACAACTGGAGGACAAGGGCTAAATGAGCGTTTCCAATCCGTTTAAAACAATTGGCCAGAAGATAATTGTCGCCCTATTGGCGTTAGGCTTGATTGCAGCTTGCGGCGGCTGCGTGTACCTGTGGTTGACGCGCGATCAGACCGTTATAAGCGATGATTCGATTCGGGAAGAAATTAAGCCGGTAACGAAGTTGCTTACCTACGAATACGATTTTACTCAGGTTCTATATATTGACGATGCGGGGAATCCGTTTGGTTTTAACAACCCATTTACTACTAAGCGATATGTAGCGACCATCGATGGTAAGGCGGATATCGGCTTGAACGTAGACGATGAGAACCTGAAGGTCAAAGTCCATCGTTCGAAAAACAACGAGTCGGTAATAAAATCTGTTAATGTTACGCTTCCGCATTCCGAGATCGTGACGTTGTCAACGGATCCGAACTCGCTTAAAAAATACGTTGAGGACAATGGTTTTCTTAATTGGAATCAGGTCAGTACGGACGATTTAAATAAATTGCTTCAGCAGGCTGATAAGGACCAGAGGCAAAAGGTTCAAGAAAGTGGCATGCTGGAAAAATCTGATGAACGTGCAGTAAAACTGGTGAAAAAGCAGGTGTCGACGTTCTGTGGTCCAGACGTAAGGGTCAATGTCGAATTCGAAGATTAATATCTACCTTTGAAATCAAATTACTGATTCAGTTGAATGCCCGCTATCGCGATGCCTTACGTTGCAATAGCGGGCATCTCTGATCTCGTTTGAAGGGTGTCAATGTGACAATTGTCCGATATGACAACGAGACAGTCCCTTTGTCACATTCCCGGAAAGCCTGTTTGGCGCAGAGCTTCGTAGAGGACGATGGCGGCGCTGTTGGAGAGGTTGAGGGCGCTGATGCGGTAGTCGTCGGGATTGACGAAGTTGCCGCAGATATCCTGTTGAAGGATGGCTTCGTGGCTGTCCTCGGTATGCCCCAGCGATTCCTCGTGGGCTTCCCAAGCCTCGGCGTTATCGAGTGAGTCGCAATCGCGCAGCATCGGGATGCGCTCGCAACGCTCGGGCGCCGCGGCAAGCAGCGGCTCGGGAATACCCGAGCTCTCGCTGCCAAAGACCAAATAGTCACCGTCGCGGTAGGTGCTTTGCGCATAGGTTCTGCGCGCCTTTTTGGTCAGCAGATGCAGACGCTCGTCGGTAGGGGAGAGGCCGTTGCGCGCAAGGAAATCCTTCCAGCTGGCATAGGTTGTCACGTCCAAGTTTTGCCAGTAGCCCAGACCGGCGCGACGTACCGTTTTGTCGTCGAGTGAAAAGCCCAGTGGCTCCACCAGATGCAGATGGGCGCCGGTGACCACGCAGGTACGGCCGATATTGCCCGTATTGGCCGGAATCTCGGGCGCATACAGCACAATGTTGAACATGAATCTCCTTGGCTCAGAACGAAAAACCACCACGAAGGGCACCTTCGTGGTGGTTTGGCGGTTACGTGGGCGGAAAAATGCCCGCTTGGATAAACCTAGGCGCGGTGCCAGTCGGTCAGGCAGGCATCGAGGGAGGCGATGAGCGCATCCTTGTCCATGTGACGGCCGATGATGCACAGGCTCGTCATGCGGTCGCCCGTCTCGTCGTTCCAAATCTGCATGATCTCGGGGTTCTCGTCGATGATCTTCTGCTTCTCGCCCTCGGGCGCGGAGTCAACGAACAGACCGTTCTCCATCAGGCGCATCTGGTGGCCGGCCTGCTCGAACATGTAGCACATGTCCGGATCGCCGGTCTGCCACAGCGGACCCTTGACGCGGATGACCTCGTCGGGCCACTCCTGCTCAACAAAATCGGTGAACTTCTGCAGGTCAAACGGCTTGCGGCGCGAGTACACAAAGGTCTCGATGTCGTACTCGAGCACCTCGGGGTCGTCGTGCTCCTCGGGATGCTCCATGGCCTCGATCCAGGCGGCGGAGTTGTAGGCGCGCATAAAGTCGAAGCGGTCGGTATCGAGCAGCTCCTCCATGGGGACCTCGCCGTTTTGGGCCTCGACGATCACGGCGTCCTTCTGCAAGCTGCGCACGATGGCCTTGAGCTCGGCGATCTGCTCAGGACTCACGGTATCGGTCTTGTTGAGGATCAGCGTGGAGCAGAACTCGATCTGCTGGATGAGCAGGCTTTCGATGTCGTCCTCGTCGATATCCTCGGCCAGCAGGTCGCGACCGCCGTTGAACTCGTCGTACATGCGGGCGCAGTCGACCACGGCCACGATGTTGTCGAGCGCAAGCTTAGGCTCGCCGCCCACCTTGGCCTCGTCGCAGAAGCTCGAGATGGTGTAGGCGATGGGGATAGGCTCGCAAATGCCCGAGGCCTCGATGATGATGTAATCGAAGTCGCCCGAATCGGCGATGCCCTGCAGCTGGTTGGCCAGGTCATCCGAAAGCGTGCAGCAGATGCAGCCGTTGGTGAGCGGGATGAGGTCGTCGGTCTCGGACAGGCCGCCGTCGGCGATAAGGCTAGCGTCGACATTGATCTCGCCGATATCGTTGACGATCACGGCGGCGCGGATGCCGCCGTCGTTAGCGAGGATGTGGTTGAGCAGCGTGGTCTTGCCGGCACCGAGGTATCCGGTAAGCATGATGATCTTCACGGGTTTGTTGGGCATGTGCCCTCCTTTGTTAGACATGGCTTACAGTTGAATCATATGCCAAACGCCTGCTCTTATACCCACGCGCCGGCAAATAACACAGGCTACTCCCAGGCTCCCCATACATCGGGGCAATAACCGACGGTGGCCTTTTTGCCGTTGCGCACGATGGGCTCGGCTAGAACCTGCTGATTCTCGAGCAGTTTATCGAAGCGCTGGCTAGGGGTGAGGTGCTGGATGAGCGCGAGCGTCTCCTCGTCCTTAGCCTTGGGGTTGAGCAGCTTGTCGATGCCGCCGACCGCCTGCATCACGCTCGTGAGCTCGCCTTTGCTCATCTCCTTTTCCTTAAGGTCAATAAACTGCACCTTAATGCGGCGTTCTTTGAAGAAACGCTGCGCTTTCTTGGTGTCGAACGACTTCTTAGTCCCGAAGATTTGAATAGTCATGGCCCCGCCGCTCTATCGAATGAAGTTGGTCGTTGCGCGATCGGCTTCGGGCGCGTTGATACCGGCGGCCTGACCTGCCTCGATGCAGCGCAGGAGCCAGGCCATGTTCTTGCCGATGTTTCGCATGGTGGCAAGGCCCTCGGCGTCCCCATCGGCGTCGCCGGGCACGCGGCCAAACACGTTGTTCCAGTACGTGGAGGCGACCACGGGCATCTGGTTAATGGTGAAGTACTTGTTGAGCACATCGAAGGTGGTCGACGTGCCGCCGCGACGGGCGACGGCGACTGCGGCGCCGGGTTTGTGCTCAAAGGCATGCCCGCCTGCATAGAAGGCGCGATCGAGGGCCGAAAGGATGCGGCCGCTGGGGTGCGCGTAGTAGACGGGCGAGCCAAAGACAAAACCGTCGGCCTGTTCAGCGGCAGCGATCAGCTCGTTCACCACGTCGTCGTCAAAGGTACAGCGACCGCCAAGTTTGCCGCACTGACCGCAGCCGATGCAGTCGCGAATGGGCTTGGCGCCCAGCTGAAACACCTCGGTATCAATGCCTTCGGTATTGAGCTGCTCGGCGACCTCAGCGAGTGCGCGGGCGGTGTTGCCGCTTGCCTTGGGACTGCCATTGACCAAAAGAACCTTCATCACAAACTCCCTCTGCTGTCGGTGACTTCTGCGGAGGATTATCGCACGAGAGGGTAGATGGCGTGGGGCGCGATGTGAAACGGCTCGTGTTTCACAGCGCGCCCCACAACGCTAGTCCAGCTTGGTGCCCGGTACTTGCGGCGCCTCTTTAAGCCGCGCTTTGAGCTCGTTCAAAATGGAAACGGGCTGTCGATCGACAGCGTCCAGATGAAGTGTCGCCACACGAATGGGTGGCTGATATTCAAGCGAGCCGATGAGCACAGGAGAACCCAGGAACCGCTCGATTTCTTCTGCGATTGCGTCGGTCTCTTCGGGATCAAAGTCGTCGAAAAGCGCCGCGAACGTCGGCCCCGTCGAGCGGAACAGGCGACCCTTGCCGCGCGAGCATTCCATGAGGCAGGCGGCGCTTTCTGCCAAAACGCGGTCGCCCGCATCAAAGCCAAAGCGGGCATTGACCTGAGCGATATCGTCGATTTTGATGGCGATCAAACCAGCCTTGCGCGCCACGCGACGCATTTCGCCAATGGCGTTGACCAGGGCGTGAATATCGCCCAAGCCGGTCACGGAATCGGTCGTATCTGCCAAGCTTCGGTTGATGATAATGCCCACATACATGCCGGGCTCGGTATCGGTGCCGTCCAAGCGGTAGCCCGTGCAGTCGCAAAGCACGTATTTTCCGGTGGCATCCATTACGCGATACTGCATGTAGTGGAAGTGCCACGTGCCGTTTATCACCATGTCGAGCTCGGCACGTACGTTGTCGCGGTCCTCGGGATGAACGCGGGCGAGCCACATGTCGAGTGAGTTAAAAGGGTGCTGGGAGGGCAGGTCAAAATCGCGCACGGCGTTAACCGACCATTGCGATTCTCCCGTATCGAGATTGAGGATAAACGGATAGCGCGTCTCGGAGCTCATGGAGATCGCTTGGAACACCCGGTCGTTGCAGGGAAGCTGATCGATGATTGGGCGTTGCGGCGCGTCATCGTCTTTCGGTTGCTGCACACGATGCATAAGCTTATAGCGATACATCTTGCGATCGGCATCCATCGTCATCTGGCGACGCGTGTCGCCAGCAAGTGGATCGACGCGCGAGCAGCCAAAGCTAAAGCTACCGATCATGGGCGCCTTGCCACCTGAGCTTGCCTCGACCAGCCTGGTACGCACCTGCTCCAAGCGCTGCTCGAGTTCAATCTCGTTTGCGGAGGGCGAGATGAGCACAAACTCGTCTCCACCGATACGGAACAGCATCTCATCGTGCTCCATGGTTTCGGAGAGCGTGCGGCAGATGCTCAGAATATAGCGATTGCCTTCGGCGTGGCCAAACCTATCGTTGCAATGCTTGAGATGGTCGATGTCAATATAGGCGCAGGTGAAGAGGTCGCCTTTGCGCCAGAGTTGCTCGACGTGACGGTCGAATCCGTTGCGGTTGCCCAAGTTGGTGAGCGGATCGATATAGGCGTTGCGCTCAAGCAGCTGGCGCTCTTGTTGCAGGATGGCATGCGTCTTTTGCAGTTGCTCACCAACGGCGCGTAGCTCAGCAGGCAGCGCGGCAACATCGAGTTCAGCGGTCGAGACGCCGTTCGCAAGTCGCTGAAGATAGGCAATAATCGATTGCTCGCCCAGGCGATATGACTCGTTCATGATGGATAACCTCCTTGGGCGGAACAACGGTTTGTATCATATCCCCAATTCGGTTTGAATTGGGGATATAAGTTAGCTAATGGAGACAAATGCCCCCTTCGACGGTGGCGTTTTGCGCGCGAGCGTATCAGTTGTTATTGCCACCATCGAGCAATGCCTCAAAATCCTTCACCGGCATGGGGCGGTAGTAGAGGAAGCCCTGAGCGTAGCGGGCGCCCATTTGCCGTAGCATGTTCGCCTGCTCATTTGTCTCGACGCCTTCGACCACGACGGGCAGATGGAGCGACTGCGCCATTTCGAGCATCGATGAAATGATCTGCGTGCTGCGGTCATGATCGCCGTCGACGGGCACAATCTGCCAAATGTACTTGTCGAGCGTCACCACAAAGCCGCTTTCCTCGAGTGCGGGGATATGGGTGCGCATACTGTGGGCGGCTATTATTCGACAAGCGGCAGCGCGACGATGCGATGTTCGATAAAAATGCGACTGGGACGGTATATGTTGACGGGTATACTTGTTCCGTTTGAATTTGTGGGGACGGAGATGGTCGCATGGCACAGCCGGATACGACGCGCACGGTGGGGCTGGCACTCGAGGGAGGCGGCTACCGCGGTATGTATACGGCGGGCGTGCTCGACGTTTGGATGGAGCACGGCTTAACTTGCGACCATATGGTGGGTGTCTCGGCGGGCGCGGCGTTTGGCTACAACTTTAAATCGCGCCAGATTGGCCGCGCCATTCGCTATAACAAGGCCTATTGCGCCGACAAGCGCTATGCGAGCGTGACCAGCTGGCTGCGAACCGGTGATATGTTCAATGCCGACTTTGCTTATCACGAGGTGCCTATCGAGCGTGATCCCATCGACTTGGAAGCATATCGCGCCTGCCCCATGCGATTTACGTGCGTGTGTACCGATATCGAGACGGGCAAGGCCGTCTATCACGACCTGCCCTATGGCGATGAGCGCGATATCGAGTGGATCCGGGCGTCGTCGGCAATTCCCGTGGCGACGCGTCCCGTCGCCATTGAGGGCCGCAAGTACCTGGATGGCGGCGTGGCCGATTCTATTCCCAGTGCATGGCTGTTTGCGCAGGGGTATGACCGCAATATCGTGGTGCTCACGCAGCCGGCGGGCTTTGTGAAGCAGCCCAACAGCGTGATGCCCATGCTGCGTCGCGTGTTCCGTCACTATCCGGAGTTTGTCGCAGCGCTTGAGCATCGGCATGAGGTCTACAATGCCACGCTCGATGACCTGGCACGTCGCGAGGCTGCCGGCGAGATCTTTGTGGTGCGGCCGAGCGAATCGGTGAAGGTGCCGTCGCTGTGTCGCGAGCCCGATGAACTTGAGCGCATCTACCAGATTGGTCGCCGCGATGCGGAGGCGACCTTGCCGGCGCTGGAAGCGTATCTGGCGGGGTAAGGGTCGCATGCGGAAAGCGCATCCCGGAATGGGCGTTCGAACCGGGATGCGCTTTCCATTGCTGAAGATATGAGGCCGCGAATCAGTTGCTCGGCCTGAGCCTATGCCTGCTGCCAGGTGTCGACGAGCTCCTTGGCGGCGGCGTAGGGGTCATCGGCGCTGCAGACCGCGCTCACAGCAAAGAAGCCATCGACGCCGGTGGCCTTGAGCTGCGGCAAGTCGGCCGTCTTGACGCCGCCGCCCACCACGATGGGCACGGGGCTTGCCGCGTGGAGTGCGGCCAGGTCCTCAAAGCTTTTGGTGATGATGGAGCCGT
>CABQZS010000066.1 GCA_902468695.1 uncultured Collinsella sp. | reverse complement strand
CTCGTGTTGGGCTCTGCCACGCCTTCTGCCGAGGTCCTCGATCGCTGCCGCCGTGGCACGTATAACGGTGCCACCTGGACGCGCGTCGAGATGTCCGAGCGCCCGGGACACGCCGTGCTGCCGACAGTCCGCATTGCCGACCTGCGCCGCGAGTTCTCGCACGGCAGCCGCTCCATGTTCTCAAAGCCGCTGATGGAAGGCCTGGAGCGTGTGGTCGAGCGCCGCGAGAAGGCCGTGCTGCTGCATAACCGCCGTGGTTTTGCTCCGTTTTTGATGTGCCGCGAATGCGGCTGCGTGCCCACCTGCAACCACTGCTCCACCGCTCTCACGTACCACGAGCGCACGCACACGCTGCAGTGCCACACCTGCGGATCGTCCTGGCGCGTGCAGCCGTATCCCGCGCCCACGAGCCGTTGCCCCAAATGTGGCAGTCGCTACCTGGCAAAAATGGGCCTTGGCACGCAGCAGATCGAGGACGCATTGCATCAGATGCTTCCCGAGGACGTCGCCATTATTCGTATGGATGCCGATTCCACGCGCGGCAAGGATGCGCACAAAAAGCTGCTCGAGCAGTTCGATGCAGCGGATTGCGCCGTGTTGCTGGGCACCCAAATGATCGCAAAGGGTCTCGACTTTCCCGAGGTCACGCTCGTGGGCGTGGTCAATGCCGATTTTGCCCTCAAGCTGCCGGATTTCCGCGCAGGGGAGCGCGCCTACGACCTGCTGGAACAGGTGGCGGGCCGTGCCGGTCGAGGCGATCGCCCCGGCGAGGTGATCATCCAGACCTACCTGCCCGAGGATCCGGTCATTCGCGCCGTCGCTGAGCACGACCGTTCGATCTTTACCGACTACGACCTGGATCAGCGCCGCGATGCGCTGTACCCGCCGTTTGTTCGCCTGGTCAACATTTTGGTGTGGGCGGCGAACCGAGACGACGCGCAGGACTACATCGGGCGCATCGCAAAGCTCCTCAAGCGCCGCTGGCATGCCGCCGCGCCCGACTTTTTGCGGACGGGGAGTGCCGTGCCGCAGGTGCTGGGCCCGGCTTCGTGTGTAATCGAGAGAGCCAAGGACCGTTATCGCTTCCACCTGCTTGTGAAGTCGCCCGTGGGGTACCATGTCTCTGATGATATCGACACCTGCCTCAAAGAGGTGGGCTCCGTGAGCGGCGTGAGCGTGAGCGTTGACGTCGACGCCTATGATTTGATGTAACAACCCGAAAGGATGGCCATGGAAGCCAACGGAATCGTACTGTCGCCCGACCCTCGTCTGCGCCAGGAGTGCGCCGTCATCGAGGAGATCACCCCGGCAATCGAAGCGCTTGCCGAGAAGATGAAGAAGATGATGTTCGAGAACGGTGGCTGCGGCCTGGCTGCTCCGCAGATCGGCGAGCTCATCCAGCTCGTCACCATCGACTGCGACTACAGCGACAAGAACGACTACGACCCGTACGTGCTCATTAATCCCGTCATTGTTGAGCAGAGCGACCATCTGGTGCCCTTTAGCGAGGGCTGCCTTTCCATTCCTGGCATTAGCTGCGAGATCGAGCGTCCCGACCATGTCGTCGTAGAGGCATATGACCTGGACGCCAACCTGATCCGCTACGAGGCCACGGGCGACCTGTTCTGCGTGTGCCTGCAGCACGAGATCGATCACCTGCACGGCAACACCATGTTCGAGCGACTGAAGCCCATGCAGAGGCTCAAGGCCGTCAAGGAGTACCAGGACGCCCTGGCCCGCGGCGCTCGACCGGGCGAGACGGAGTAGGTCCCACCGTCCCCGGTGCTGAGCGCCCACATATCATCCCGTGCTCAAACATTCTCGCTTTGCTGCGAAACTGCGCGCGGGACGATATGTGGGCGCTCAGCACCGGGGACTGCGTTGTTCTGGCTCGGTTCGCCCGGGTGCCGTTGGGCCAGGGATGGGCGTCTTCGCTGATAATGCCTTTGTTGAGAGAGCTGCTTTTATTGCGGCTCTTTCTTTGGTTTTGGGTATATTTGTTCTTGTTGAATTGTTCTTGCGGATGGGCCGGGTACTTGGCTTTCCGCTGTTCTTTGTAGCCGTCTCGGCTTTGGTTGAGAGGAGACGATCTTTATGCGTATTGTGTTTATGGGTACGCCTGATTTTGCTGTGCCTTCGCTGACTTCGCTTGTTGAGGCTGGGAATGAGATTGCGCTTGTTGTTACTCGTCCTGATGCTGTTCGTGGGCGTGGTAAGAAGCTCGAGCCTTCTCCTGTTAAGGCCAAGGCGCTTGAGCTGGGGTTGCCGGTTGTTGAGGCTAATCGTATGACGGCCGAGGTTGTTGAGGCGCTCCAAGCTGCGCAAGCCGATATTTTCTGTGTGGCTGCCTATGGTTGCATTTTGCCCGATGAGGTGCTGCATATGGCGCCGCTTGGTATTGTGAATGTCCATGCTTCGCTGCTGCCTCGTTGGCGCGGCGCTGCTCCTATTCAGCGTGCCATTCTTGCTGGTGACGAGGTTGCCGGCGTTTCCATTATGCGTATTGGGCATGGCGTGGATACCGGCGCTTATTGTGCGCAGGCCTCGATCTCGGTTGCCGGTAAGCATGCCGAGGCACTGACTATGGAGCTTGGCGAGCTGGGCGGTAAGCTGCTGGCCGATACGCTGCCCTCGCTTGCCGATGACACGGCGGTGTGGACCGAGCAGGATGAGTCTCTTGTCACGCATGCTGCCAAGATTTCCAAGCAGGAGATGCGTCTGGATCCGCAAATGGCGGCGCTTGATTGCGTGCGTCATGTGCTGGCCTCGTCCGATACCGCGCCTGCTCGTTGCGTGATTGCCGGCAAGACCGTGCGCGTGCTCGATGCTGCGCCGGCTGATGTGTCGCTTGGCGAGGGTCAGGTTCTCGTTAAGGCCAAGCGTGTTTACCTGGGTCTTTCCGATGGCTCGGTTGAGTTGCTCGAGGTTAAGCCCGATGGCAAGCGTGCTATGGCTGCTTCTGCCTGGGCTGCCGGCCTGCAGGGTGCCGATCTTTCGTGGGGTGTTTTGTCATGAGCAAGCTGTCTCCCGCGCGCAAGCTTGCGCTCGATGTGCTAATGGAGGCCGATCGCCGCGGCATGTATGCGCGCGACGTGCTGTCCTCTCGCGCATCGGCCAAGGCTATTGACCAGCGTGATTCCGCTTTTGCTGCCCGCTTGGCGCTGGGTGTTGCCGCCACGCAGGGTATTTTGGACGAGCTGCTCGATCAGTTTCTTGATAAGCCTAAAAAGGTTGCGCCGCGTGTTCGCATGGCGCTTCGTATCTCGGCCTTCGAAATGCTCTATCTGCATACCCCGGGCCGCGTTGCCGTAAGTCAGGGTGTTGAGCTAGTTCGCAGCGGAGCTAAGTCTGCCGCTGGTCTTGCCAATGCCGTGCTGCACAAGGTTGCGGATAACGTTGAGGACTTTGCCACGGCATCCGACGCGGATGAGCCCGAGCGACGCTTGGTTCGTCTGTCGCGCCTGATGGGTCTGCCGCGTTGGCTGTGCGCTCGCATTATGGCGTCGTTTGACACGCCGGAGGGTGCACTTAACTTTGCAGGCAATCTGGCCCCCGCGCCGCTGGCCCTGCATGAGAACGCCTTTGCGACCAAGCTCGATCCGTATATCTCGCAGCTCGTCGCGCCTGTCTTCCCGGGCTGCCATGCCCCGGTTGATGCCCAGGTTACCGTTGCTTCGGGTGTGTTTGAGCGTGCTGCCGCGGTGGCATCTGACCTCAACGCGCAGCTTATCGCCACAGCTGCCACGCGCCCTGGAAGCTGCCTTGAGATTGGTGCCGGTCGTGGCACCAAGACCTATGTGATGATGTGCCAGGCCAAGCGTGCCGGTTATGAGCGTCAGCATACCGCTCTCGATCTGCACGACCGCAAGTGCGACCTGAATCTCGCACGTCTGCACAAGGCCGGTATCCAGGGTGTTCGCACCGTCTCGGGCGATGCCTGCGAGCTTGATGAGGTGCTCACATCGTTTGATGCCATGCTTGGCAAGCCGGTTAAGTTCGACACGGTCTTTATCGATGCGCCGTGCTCTGGCACCGGCACCATGCGTCGTCATCCCGAGATCCCGTGGCGTCTGACCGAAAGGGATGTGACGGTTGAGCTGCCCAAACTGCAGCTGACGATGCTCAAAGAGGCTGCTGCGCGCGTGGCTGCCGGCGGCGAGCTCATCTATGCGACGTGCTCGGTCTTCGACGAGGAGAACACGCAGGTCGTGGACGCGTTCCTTGCTTCTCCCGAGGGTGCCTGCTTTAGCGTGGCACTGCTCTCCGAGGCGCAGATTTTGCAACTCCCGGAGTTCGATCAGGCTAAGAAGCTCGTATCCGTACGCCAGAACGAACGAGGCCTCTTCCAAAGCGTGCCGGTAAACGCCGATTCCTACGACGGCCACTTCTGCGCCAGGCTGGTCCACAAGTAATGACTAAGTTGCGGTGAAATAGGGATTGAATAGCGGCTTCTGCCCGCCAAACAGTCCTTATTTCACCGCAACTCATAAGGAAACCTGGGTAGATTATTAGCTACTCATAGCTCAAAGAAATAGCCCCGCGATCGGTGTTGATCGCGGGCCGCGTTGTTTCTAGTGGCTATGCGGGCAGTTGGCGCAGCAGCCGCTGGTGGCGCTGGTGCTGGCACCGCCGCTTCGCTGGTCGGTGTTGTAGAAACCGCTGCCCTCAAATTTAATGCCGCTGGCCGAGAACGTTTTGGCCGCCGGGGCACCGCAGCTCGGGCACACGACCTCGGGAGTCTCGGACATGGGATGCTCAACCTCAAACACGTTTCCGCAGCTCGAGCACTTGTAATCGTAGCGCGCCATAATACTTCCTTTTCAGCACAAAGCGGGCAGATTACTCTGCCCGCAAAAATTCAAACGTCTGTAACTGTACCCTATATCGGGTGTTTTATCACGCTTCGCCCCAGAATCTATGGGTGTTGCGCAGGAGCTGTGCAGTTTTGCTCTCGGCGGCAGCAACGTCGGCTTCGTCAGCCTGCCAAGTCCAGTTGCCCGTGGCAACGCCCGGTACGTTCATGCGCGCGTCGTCCCCAAACCCCAGGATATCCTGTAGCGGCATCATCACCAGGGGAGCGTCGCTTGCCAGCGCGTCGCTCATCAGCTTGGCCGCCACCTCAACACCGCTCGGCTCGTCGCCGCCCGCAAAGGAACGCGTGCACCAACCGGCCAGCGTCGACGTATCGTGCGTCGAGGTGTACAGAATCTTGCCGGGCGTGGGATGCACACCGCAGCGAACGTCGTAGTCGCTAAACTCCAGTACGTCCATGCCAGGGAAGCCGCAGGTCGAAGCCATCGCACGTACACCAGGCGTCAGATAGCCCAGATCCTCGGCAATAAAGTTGAGCGGACCCAGTTCGTCGTAGGCGGTCTGGAACAGGTCTTTGCCCGGTCCCGCAAGCCAGCGGCCGTCGGCACAGGCCTTGCCTGCGGGAATGCTAAAGTAGCTGTGGAAGCCCAGGAAGTGGTCCAGGCGCACGCGGTCGTAGAGCGCGAACGCGCGGCGCAGGCGATCCATCCACCAGCTATAGCCGTTCTGCTTCATGTGGTCCCAGCGGAACGTCGGGTTGCCCCACACCTGGCCCTCGGGTGCAAAGTTGTCGGGCGGCGCGCCGGAAATCTCAATCGCCTTGCCGGTATCGGACAGCCAGAAGTTCTCGGGTTCGCTCCACGCGTCTGCCGAATCGTCGGACACGTACATAGGAATATCGCCGATAACCTCGATGCCCTTCTTGTGCGCATAGTTCATGAGCTCGCACCAAGCCAGGTCAAAGCGGTACTGCATGTACGCCTGAAGCTCGGCCTCGTCGTGGAAACGCTTGTCGTCGATCAGATGCTCGTTGTAGCGCGCGACATCTGCCGGCCAATCATGGCGCGACTCGCCCTCAAAGTACTTCTTAACGGCCATGTAGACGCAGTATTTCTCGAGCCAATCGGCATTGCGATGTTTAAACGCGGTGTACAGCGGATCGGCATCCTCGCCTCCGCGGGCCTTCCAGGTCTCAAAGTCGGCGGCCAGCTCCTCGTGGCTCTCGGGTAGCAGGTCGATATTGCCTGCAAAGGCCGAAGGACCAGCGTAAGGGGAGCGGAAGAAGTCCGTGGGGTTGACGGGGAGAACCTGCCAGTACCGCATGCCTATGGCGGCCAGATGGTCGATAAAGCGACGCGTGGGCGCACCGATCGTACCGGGCTTGCCGTCATCGGTCGGCACCGATGTGATATGGCACACAACACCTGCGCCGTGATCGAGCGGCTCCTGCAGGCGCTGCTCGGCGTGGTGATAGATGATCGACGAGCCCAGCGGATACAGATCGAGCGTGACCGTACCGCTGTGGATCTCGCACTCGCGACCGCTGATCACATCGCTCGCACATTCGCCGAGCGCTGGAATCGTCACGCGGTGTGAATTGCGCAGGCTACGGTTGATGATAACCGTCGCGGACTCGCCGTCTTTACCGGCGCGCGTATAGGCGAGTACTTCGTCATTGAGCGCGAAGGCCTTGATTTCACCGTCGATCATAAACGGCAGCGCGCGGCGCACAGCAGATGCGTTCTTGACGATCGCGAACGTATCGAAGTCGTGCAGGTCTTCCTTGGTCGGCATGGTGCGGCGATTACCCGGATCGGTGAGACCCTCCAAGCCGTACTCGTCACCGTAATAGATTGAGGGAACGCCCGGGAACGTCATCTGCATGAGCGTCGCGAGCCAAAAACGACTCTTGGCCAGGCCCATGGAGTTCTCGTCCAGGCGCCACTTGCTGCGCTCGCTCTCAGGTAGTTGCGACTCGTCGGGGCCGCCGCCGAGCACCGAGATGATACGTGGGCGGTCGTGGCTCGACAGCAGGTTGAGCGCGCAGGATAGGGCCTCGCGCGGATAATTCTCGCGTAGGGTCTCAATATCCTCGGCAGCTTGGTAGGCGTTTTTGTAGCCCATCAAAAAGCCGATGACCATGTCGCGGAAGGGGTAATCCATGGCCGAGTCGAGCTCGAAGCCTTGCAGATAGCGACGCAGATGGCCGTAGCTGATCTTGTTGGAGGCGTCTTCCCAGACTTCGCCGAGCAGCAGCGCGTCGGGCTTCTCGGCGAGCACGGCCTTTTTGATCTCGGCTAGGAAATCATCGGAAAGCTCGTCGGCCACATCCAGGCGCCAGCCGTGAGCGCCGGCGCGCAGCCATTTACGAATGACGCCGTCCTTGCCCAGGAGCCGCTCGCGTACCAGTTCGGAACTCTCATTGATGGCGGGCATATTGCCCACGCCCCACCAACAGTCGTACGAGCCGTCCTCGTGGAAATAAAACGCATCGCGCCACGGCGAATCCTCGCTCTGCCACGCGCCCACGCCGGGGTAGTTGCCGTAGCGGTTAAAATAGATCGAGTCGTCGCCCGTATGGTTGAAGACACCGTCCAGGATGATGGAAATGCCGAGCTTCTCGGCCGCCTCGCACAACTCGGTAAAGTCCTGCTCGGTGCCCAGAATCGGATCGATCTTGGTGTAATCGGCGGTGTCGTAGCGGTGGTTGCTCGCGGCTTCAAAAATGGGGTTGAGGTAGATGGCTGTAAAGCCCAGCTCGGCGATGCGAGGCAGGTCTTCCTGAATGCCCTTGAGCGATCCGCCGTAAAAGTCCCAAGTCTTTATGGAGCCGTCCTCGGCGCGCTCGTACACAGGCGGCTCGTTCCAGTCCTCGACCATGCGGCGCTGAATGCCCTTACGCGGTTTTTCGACCTCGGCCAGCGTGCGCTCGCGCCAGTGCTCGTCGCGGGCATAGCGATCGGGGAAGATCTGGTAGACCATACCGCGCTCGTACCACTCGGGACGAACCTCACGGTGTTTGTAGACAGTGACCTGGAATGACGGCACCTCGGCGTAGTCGTAGGTTACGCCTTCGCCGCCGGTGCGGCCCTGCGGTGCGCCCAGGCGAACCTCGGGCTGGCCCTCGATATTGCAGATAAAGCTGTACCAGATAAGACAGGGCTTGGTGCACTCAAGCTCTACGCTAAATATGCCGTCGCCCTCGTGCGTCATGGGATATCGAGACTCACCGATATCATCGACCCAGGTGCGCAGCGTAAGCGTTGCCTGCGCGGGATCGGCATCCTCCAGAATCACGGAGAGCGAAAGGGTTGTTCCTGTGGTCACAGCGCCAAACGGAGTGCGAAACTGCGGCAGACGGCTGTTGTGTATCAATCTCATAGTACGGTCCAGTTCAATAGAATCATGGCCTGCTGGCCATGGGCTTTACGCACAAGATGTAAGTATATCTGTTGTACACAGGCTGTATAAACAACATCCGTTTACCATCGGCGAACGGTTGTCCTAGAAAATCGTTTTACCACACAAATTATCGCGATATTTAAAAACGTCTATACCGATACTATTTGTAGCCAACCAAAAGTACTTCGGTTTACTACGATGAATTGGATGATCTCAACCACGGTCATTTTAATGATATTAAAACCGCAGGTAGAGGCGTTGCCAATTTCGTAGATTACTTGTCGTGGTCAGCTGGAGCCATTTTGTCGTAGTAAACCGGGCTTCTTTTTACTAGAGAAGTTCAACCAAGAAGAGGGCGCCTGGTTGGGGCGCCCTCTTTTGCGTTAAGGATTAAGTTTGAATCGTCCGGATTAGTGGCGCTTGCGGGTGGCCGTTGCCTTACGGACGGAGGTCTTCTTGGTCGGAGCCTTTTCCTCAGTCTTAGCGGCGGGGGAGACCGGGGCCTCCTTGGCGGGCTCGGTCTTTGCCGTAGCCTTCGGAGCGGTCTTGACCTCAGCAGCCTTCGGTGCCGGCCCGGCCTTTACTGCGGGCTTGTCCTCGGCCTTAGCCTCTGCCTTGGGAGCAGCAGCCTTTGTCGTGGCCTTTTTGGCCGTCGTGGTAGTGCGCTTGCGCGTGGTAGTCTTGGCAGCCGGCTTTGCCTCGACAGCTGCCTCGGCCTTGGACTCGGAGGGCGTCTCCTCGACTTTGCCGGCCGGCTTTGCGACTGCCTTCGGGGTCGTCTTCGCGGCGGCCTTCGTCGTAGTAGCCTTCGTGGTCGTCGACTTCGTTGCCGTGGTCTTCTTGGCTGCCGTTGCCTTCTTGGTGGTCGCGGCCGTCTTCTTGGCAGCGGTCTTGGCCGGAGCCTTTGCCGCAGGCTTAGCCTCGGCGGTGGCGGTTTCGGCCTTTACCTCGGGAGCGACCTCGGCCTCGGCGACCTTCTTGGCAGCGGCGGTCGTGCGCTTGCGCGTGGTCGTTGCCTTGGCGGTAGTTGTCTTGGCAGCGGTGGTCTTGCTCGCAGCGGCCTTCGTGGCCGTAGCCTTCTTAGCCGTTGCCTTGCGGGCCGTCGTCTTCTTGGCGGCAGGCTTCGCTGCGGGCTTTACCTCGGCCTCGACAGCCGGCTTCTCCTCGGCCTTGGGCTCCTCTGCGGCCACCGGCTCAGCAACAGCCTCAGACTCGTCGACAACCGCCACCGGCCTCTTGATCTCCGGGTGCATAAAGAAGTACAGGTCCAGATACTTGTCGGCCGAGCGCGTCCAGCTAAAGTCCTGGCTCATGGCCTGCGTGACCAGCTGATTCCACGCGTCGCGGTTATCCCAGAACAGGCGCGCCGCGCGGAATACGGCATCGCCCATCTCGTCGCCGTTAAAGTTGCTAAACGAGAAGCCCGTACCCTCGCCGGTAAACTCGTTATACGGGATCACGGTGTCCTTCAGGCCACCGGTCTCGCGCACGATGGGCAGCGTGCCGTAGCGCATGGCGATGATCTGCGACAGGCCGCAGGGCTCAAACTTCGAAGGCATTAGGAACATGTCGGCGGCAGCATACATGCGCTGTGACAGCGCCGGGTCAAACTCGATGCGCGCGGCCATAGTGCCGGGGTACTTGTCCTGGAAGTAGCGCAGGCCGT
Source organism: uncultured Collinsella sp. (assembly GCA_902468695.1). Classification (GTDB taxonomy): domain Bacteria; phylum Actinomycetota; class Coriobacteriia; order Coriobacteriales; family Coriobacteriaceae; genus Collinsella. Next base: position 29,175 of record CABQZS010000066.1, on the reverse strand, counting down.
CCTCGTAGTCGCGGTCGCCGGTGCCCAGCACCGCCACCTGCACGCCGCCGGACAGGATGCGGTCGAGCGCGTACATGACCAGATCCATGCCCTTCTGGCGCGTCAGGCGCGTGACCATCACCATGAGCGGACGGTCGTCGCGAACCTCGAGGCCCAGTTCCTCCTGCAGCTTGGCCTTGCACACGGCCTTGCCGGATCGGTCCTCCACGGTGTAGTTGGCGGCAATTCGCTTGTCTGTTGCCGGGTCAAAGCCCGCAACGTCAATGCCGTTCAAAATGCCCTGCAGCGCGTAGGAACGCTCGCGCAGTACGCCGTCCAGGCCCTCGCCAAACTCGGGCGTCTGGATCTCGTTGGCATAGGTGGGGCTCACCGTGGTGATGGCGTCGGCATAGCGCAGGGCGCCCAGCATGTAGTTGATGCTGCAGGCGTCGCAACGCAGCTGCGAGGCGGCCGCCGGAATGTGCGCCACACCAAGGATGTCCTCCATCACGGTGTCGCTAAACTGGCCCTGGAACGCCACGTTGTGGATCGAGAACACGGTCTTGACGCGGTCATACAGCGGCAGGCCCTGGTAGAACTCGCGCAAAAACACGGGCGCCAGCGCCGTCTGCCAGTCGTTGCAGTGCAGGATGTCGCACTCAAAGCCGGCGGGCAGGTGCTGCAGGCTCTCGGTGATGGCCTTGGAGAAGAACGCAAAGCGCTCGCCGTCGTCAAAGAAGCCGTACGGATAGTCGCGCGCGAAGTAGCGCTCGTTGTCGATGAACATATAGGTGACGCCGTCGTGCTCGAGCTTCTCGAGTCCGCAGTACTCATTGCGCCAGCCCAGGCTCACGTAAAAGTCGGAGAAGTGCTCCATTTGCGCCTTGTACTCGTCCTTGATGGTGGCGTACTTGGGTACCATAACGATAACTTCGGCGCCGGCGCGCACAAGCGCCGCAGGCAGCGAGCCCGCCACGTCGCCCAGGCCACCGGTCTTCACAAACGGTGCGCACTCGGCCGAGGCAAACACGATCTGCATCTTTTTGCTGGAATCAGCCATATTGTCTCCCATGTTGTTATTCGAGAATAGCCGCCTGGCGCGAACCGGGCGGCTATTCTACATGTTAAGAGCGATGTTGCGGTACCAACGTTAACGTACGATGGTGGTATCGGAAGTTAACGGAGCCTTGCCCAGCACCAGGATGTTCTCGGGCGTGCCGCGAAGCTCGGTGTTGGTGGGAACCACGTTGTTCTTGTCCAGGATGGCGTTCTCAACGCGGGCGCCACTCTTGATGATGCAGCTCTGGTTGATGATCGAGTTGGTCACCGAGGCGCCTTCCTCAACCACAACGCCGCGCGACAGGATCGAGTTGCGCACGGTGCCCTTGATGATGCAGCCGGCCGAGATGATCGAGTTGCAGGCGTGGCTGCCGGTCGCATAGCGCGAAGGCGGCACGTCGTGAGCCTTGGTCAGAATCGGGCGCTCGGGGTCAAAGAGATGGTCGGCCACGGTCTGGTCGAGCAGGTCCATGCTGCGACGATACAGCGACTTCTCGCTAAACACGCCCACGACCTCGCCCTTGTACTCGTAGCTGCACACGTCGATGTTGCCAAAGTCGCCCTGTAGTGCCTCGAGCAGGTCCAGATAGTCGGCGGCCTGGTAGTGGTCGATGATCTCGAGCAGCGTCTCGCGGTTGACGATGCAGCAGTCCATAGACGCGTTGTCGCCATACACGACGCCGGCGCTGACGCCCGTCAGACGGCCGTTCTCGTTGATCTGCAGCTTGGTCTCGTCATCTACGTTGCGCGTGGCCTTGCAGTACACCACGGTCATCTGGGCACCGGAGTTCTCGTGCGCCTCGATGATGGTGTTGAGGTCCATGTTAAAGATGATGTTGGTGCCCATCATCACAACATAGGGCTTGTCCGAGCGCTGGAACAGCGTCTTGTTGGAAATGATGTCGCGCAGCAGGAAGCGCATGCCGCCCTTGGTGGTGCCATACGCGTTGCCGGGCACCATGAACAGGCCGCCCTTCTTGCGGTCCAGGCCCCAGTCCTTGCCCGAGCCCACATGGTCGATCAGCGAGCGATAGTTGCCCGGCATGACGACACCGACGGTCTTGATGCCAGCATTCATCATGTTAGACAGCGGGAAGTCGATCAGGCGGTAGCGGCCCAAAAACGGAACGGACGCGATGGGGCGGTCCTTGAGCAGCACGCTGCCGTAGGTCGAAGAGTAGTTAGCGGTGATATAACCGATGGCCTTGCGATTGATCATCGGATCATTCCCCCTTCCCGATAACGACGTCATTTCCAACGACGGCCGTATCCTTGGTGGTATCGACAGAGCCGAGCTTCACGCCCTCTTCGACCGTGGAGTTCTCGCCCAAAATAGCGCGGCAGATGTGCGCGCCGCTCTTAACGTGCGCACCCGGCAGCAGCACGGAGTCCTCGACCACGGCGCGCTCCTCGATGATGACATCGGTCGAAAGGATCGAGTGGCGAGCGGTACCGTAGATCTTGCAGCCGTTGGAGACCAGGCAGTCGTCCAGGCGACCATCCGGGCCAATGTAGTGCGGCGGACGCGTGGTGATGTTGGACATGATGGGGAAGTGCTTGTCAAACAGATCGAACTCGGGGTTGTTGCCAAGCAGGTCCATCGAGGTCTCGTGGAAGCTGGCGATGGTGCCGACGTCCTTCCAAAAGCCGTGGAACTCGTAGCTGTACAGGCGCTTGCCCTCGCCGAGCAGCTTGGGGATGATGTCCTTGCCAAAGTCGTGGCTCGAGCGCTGGTCCAGAGCGTCCTCCTCGAGCGCCTCGATCAGCACGTCGGCCGAGAAGATGTAGATGCCCATGGACGCGAGATTCGAATCGGGCTTATCGGGCTTCTCGGTGAACTTGGTGATGCGGCCGTCCTCGGGGTCGGTGGTCAGGATGCCAAAGCGGCTGGCCTCCTCCCACGGCACGGGCATAACGCTTACCGTGAGGTCGGCGTTGTTCTCAATGTGCGTCTTGAGCATCTTGCGGTAGTCCATGCGATACAGGTGATCGCCCGAAAGAATCAGGACGTACTTGGGGTCGTTGGCCTTGATGTAGTCGAGGTTCTGCGTAATGGCGTCGGCCGTGCCCGCATACCAGGCGCCGCCGGTCTGCGTCTCGTACGGCGGCAGGATCGACACGCCGCCGTCGCGGCTGTCAAGATCCCACGCCTCGCCGGAGCCCACATAGGCATGCAGCAGGTAGGGGCGATACTGCGTCAGAACACCCACCGTGTCGATGCCCGAGTTGGAGCAGTTGGAGAGCGAAAAGTCGATAATGCGGAACTTGCCACCAAAGCTAACCGCCGGCTTAGCGATCTTTTGGGTGAGTGCCCCCAATCGGCTGCCCTGTCCTCCTGCGAGGAGCATCGCGATGCATTCTTTCTTACTCATCGATTTCTCCTTCTGTCATCGATGTTCTTAAACCCATTAGCGACGGGCGCGGCGCTCGGTCGCGCCCGTCGAGTAATGCCGTGCTGGCATAGGGGAGCTCGCGGCCTTTAAGCATGCCAGATCTCGTCGCGGTACTCGCGAATGGTGCGGTCGCTCGAGAACCAGCCGCTCGAGGCAGTGTTGAGCAGCGCCTTGCGGTTCCAGGTCTCCTGGTCGCCGTAGCTGTTCGTGAGCTTCTCCCAGGCGTCGACGTAGCTGCGGAAATCGGCCATGACCAGGTCGGGGTCGTTGTTGTTCATGAGCTCGTTGTAGATGCTCTCGAAGTTGCCCGAAAGGCCGGCAAACGTGTTGTCCTTAAGCTCGTCCATCACGCGGCCCAGGCGCTCACGGTCACCGTTGAGGGTATCCCACGCAAAGTAGCTGTTGGATGCCCAGAGTTGCTCGACCTCGGGGGCGGTCAGGCCAAAGATGGCCTCGTTCTCGCGGCCGGCCAGGTCGGCGATCTCGATGTTAGCGCCGTCGAGGGTGCCCAGCGTAATGGCGCCGTTCATCATGAGCTTCATGTTGGACGTGCCCGAGGCTTCCTTGCCGGCCGTGGAGATCTGCTCCGAGATCTCGGCGGCGGGGTAGATGAGCTGGGCATTGCTCACGCGGAAGTTAGGGATAAAGCAGACCTTCATGACCTCGTTGACGCGCGGGTCGTTGTTGATGACGTCGGCCACGGAGTTAATGAGGCGGATAGTCTCCTTGGCAAAGGTATAGCTCGAGGCGGCCTTGCCGCTAAAGATGAAGGTCGTCGGCGTCACGTGGAAGTTGGGATCGGCAATGCGACGGTTGTAGATGTCCATCACCTTCATGATGTTCATGAGCTGGCGCTTGTAGGCATGGAAGCGCTTCACCTGAACGTCGAAGACGGTGTTGGGGTCGATGACCAGACCGGTCTCGGCCTTAACGTAGGCGGCCAGACGCTCCTTGTTGGCGCGCTTTGAGGCACCCACGGCCTTCAGGAACTCGGTGTCGTTCTGGAAACTTTTAAGCTTCTCAAGCTCAAAAGCGTCCTTCAGCCAGCCATCGCCAATGGCCTCGGTTACGAGCTTGGCATAGGTGGGGTTGGCCTCGGCAAAGAAGCGACGGTGCGAGATGCCGTTGGTCTTGTTGTTGAACTTCTCGGGCGTCAGGGCATAGAAGTCCTTGAGCACGATGTTCTTGATGATGTCGGAGTGGATCTTTGCCACGCCGTTGACGCTGTGGCTGCAGATCACGGACAGGTTGGCCATGCGAATCTCGCCGTCCCACAGGATGGCGGTCTGGCGCAGACGCTCCTGCCAGCCCTCCTGCGTGGTGTCGAACGACTCGTGCCAACGACGGCTGATCTCGTCGATGATCTGGTACACGCGGGGGAGGAGCTTGGAGAACGTGCCGATGGGCCACTTCTCCAGAGCCTCGGGCAGGATCGTGTGGTTGGTGTAGCTCACGACCTGCGTCACGATGTTCCAGGCGTCGTCCCACTCGAGCTTCTTCTCGTCGATGAGGATACGCATGAGCTCGGGTCCGCACATGGCGGGGTGGGTATCGTTGGTGTGGATGGCCACAAACTGCGGCAGCAGCTCCCAGTTCGCGCCGTGCTCCTTCTCAAAGGTGTCGAGCAGGCTGTAGATGCCGGCCGATACAAACAGGTACTCCTGCTTCAGGCGCAGCAGACGGCCGTGCTCGCCGGCGTCGTTGGGGTAGAGGATGGCGCTGATGGCCTCGGCCTCGGCACGCTCGGCATCGGCCAGGGCGTAGTCGCCGCGGTTGAAGGCCTCAAGGTCAAAGTGCTCCTCGACCGGCTCGGCAGCCCAGACGCGCAGCTTGTTGACGGTCTCGCCGGCATAGCCCACCACGGGGATGTCGTAGGGGACAGCCAGGATATCCTGCGTGTCCACCGTGCGGTAGAACGTGCGGCCGTTCTCCTCAAAGCCCTCAACACGGCCACCAAACTTGATGGTCACGGCCTTGTCCTGACGACGGACCTCCCAGGGATAGCCGTGGGTGAGCCACTCGTCAGTGGTCTCGACCTGGCTGCCGTTGACGATCTCCTGCTTAAACAGGCCGTAGCGGTAGCGCATGCCGTTGCCGTAGCCGGCAATGCCCTCGGCTGCCATGGAATCCAGGAAGCATGCGGCCAGACGGCCCAGGCCACCGTTGCCCAGCGCCGGATCGGGCTCCTGGTTCTCGATGAAGGACAGGTCAAAGCCCATGTCGTCGAGCGCCTCGGCGACCATGTCTCGCACGCCAAAGTTGAGCAGGTAGTTGTCGAGCAGGCGGCCGATCAAAAACTCAATCGAGAAGTAGTACACGCGCTTCTTGCCCTCGGCGGTGGCGCGGGCGTCGCTCTTGGTGGCAACGGTGCGGGCCTTCTCGGCCACGAGCTTGGCCAGGGCGTTAAAGCGGTCGAGGTCGCTGGCGGCTTCGACGCTCTTGCCGCTGATGCTCATGACGGCATCGCGATAGAGCTCGGTAAACTCCTGCTTGTTGTCGAAGATCTTATTCATACGTTCCTTTCCCCCGGGGATGTTTCTCCCGGAACGGTTATGACATGTATCCTACGCCCCCGTGGGACGGGTAATTACAGTGGTAACGCCTTTGTTACGCTTTCTTGGCAGAAGCCTTAACAGCGCCTGCCTTAGCCTTGGGAGCAGCCTTTTTGGTGGCTGCCTTCTTGGCCGTGGTGGACTTGGCAGAAGCCTTGGCAGCCTTCGCCTTAGCCGGAGCCTTCTTAGCAGCCGCTGGCTTGGGCTTCACCGAGGACGTACGCTTGCGCGTCGCCTTCTTGGGCTCCTCGACCACGGGCGGCTTATAGCTGCTGGGACCGCGGCGCTTAAGCACCACGCCTGCCAGGCCGGGTACCTTGATCTCGATGGAGTCCATCTGCCCGTTCCAGGGATAGGGCTCGCTCGAGCAGGTGTAGGGCTCCTCGCCGGCATAACCGCTGCCGCCAAACTCGGGACGGTCGGAATCAAAGATGACCTCCCAGTCGCCCTCGCGCGGCACGCCCACACGGAAGCTCTCGTAGCTCGCCGGGTCAAAGTTGATCAAGATCACCAGGTCGTCATCGACGTCCTCGCCCTGGCGCACAAAGCTCACGATGGACTGTTTGGAGTTGTCCGCGTCGATCCAGGTAAAGCCGTCGTCGGTGTAGCCGCGCTCGTACAGGGCGGGCTCGGCGGTGTACAGGTGGTTGAGCGCCTTGATAAACGCCTGATGATGACGGTGGGTCTCGTACTGCTCGGTCAAGAACCACTGAATAGACTCGTAGTAGCGCCACTCAATAAACTGGCCGATCTCGTTGCCCATAAAGTTGAGCTTGGCACCGGGGTGAGTCATCTGGTAGAAGGCGAGCGTGCGCAGGCCGGCAAACTGGCGCCACCAGTCGCCCGGCATGCGGCCGATGAGCGAGCACTTGCCGTGCACAACCTCGTCGTGGCTCAGCGGGCAGATGAAGTTCTCGGTAAAGGCGTACATGATGGAGAACGTGAGCAGGCCGTGGTTGCCGGGGCGCCAGGGAAAATCGGTCTGCATGTAGTGCAGGGTGTCGTTCATCCAGCCCATGTCCCACTTATAGTGGAAGCCCAGGCCGCCGTCCTGCGGCGGATAGGTCACGAGCGGCCACGCGGTGGACTCCTCGGCCATCATCATCACGTCGGGGAAATGGGCCTCCACGGCGCAGTTGACCTGGCGGATAAACGCGCTGGCGTCCAGGTCCTCCTCGGTACCGTACTTATTGAACTTCTTTTGGACGGGATCATCGATGCCAAAGTTGAGGTACAGCATGCTGGACACGCCGTCCATGCGAATGCCGTCCACGTGGAAGTTCTCAAGCCAGTACAGCACGTTGGAGACCAAGAATGAGCGGACCTCGCCGCGGGCGAAGTCAAACTTGTGCGTGCCCCAGTTGGGGTGAATCTCGTGCTCAAACAGCATGTGGCCGTTAAAGGTGGCTAGGCCGTGGGAGTCGGCGCAAAAACCGCCGGGCACCCAGTCCATGATTACGCCGATGCCGGCCTCGTGGCACGCATCGATAAAGTGCATGAGCTGCTGCGGGTTGCCGTAGCGTGACGTGGCGGCATAGTAGCCGGTCGTCTGGTAGCCCCAGGAGCCATCGAAGGGATGCTCCATAAGCGGCATGACCTCGATGTGCGTGTAGCCCATGTCGCGCACGTAGTCCACGAGCTCCACCGACAGGTCGTCGTAGGTGTAAAACTCGCCGCGCTGCGCGGGGAAAGGGTCCATGGGGCCGGGGTAGTTGCCGTACTCGTCGGGCTCGCCCTGCGGCGCGTCGCCGTGGCGCTTCCACGAGCCAATATGCACCTCGTAGATGTTGAGCGGCTGCGACATGTGGTTGTGGCCGGCGCGGCGCTTGAGCCACGCGGCGTCGTTCCACTTATAGCCGTCGAGGGTCCACAGCACGCTGGCGGTACCCGGAGGGCACTCGGCCTTAAAGGCATACGGATCGGCTTTGTAGAGCTTCTCGCCCTCGTTGGTCTCGATGAGATATTTATAGAGCTGGCCCTGCTCGGCGCCAGGAATAAAGCCTTCCCAAATAGCGCTCGTATGCATGGGCACCAGCGGGTTGGCTTCCTCATCCCAGTCGTTAAATTCGCCAATGACATGGACACTCTTTACGTCGGGCGCCCAAACGCAAAAGCGCCAGCCGCGCGTGCGCTGCTGCGTGTCGGGATGCGCGCCCATCTTTTCCCAGCTGCGCTCCCACATACCAATGCCAAACAGATAGACATCGTCCTTAGAGAGCTCTGGTGCGTGCGGGGCGGCTTTACGGGTTGCGGGCTTTTTTGCCGTTGGCTTTAGCTTTGTATCGCTCACGTTTGATCCCATCATGACGCGGCAGCGTGTTGCCTTGGTGACTAGATGCGAAAGGTCCAAGGCTGCACGAATCGAAGGGACGGCGATAGTTCTATGATTCGTTCCACCTCGCGTGCTCGGTGGAACTTTCGGCAGAAACTACGATAACACCTGTGCGTTAGTTTTATGGACGAAAGCGGATTTGCGGGGGCGTTTAATCGGTAAGCGACATGTTTATACCACTGGCAGAATTGCCGTGGTAAAACTCTTGACAGTTTTACCAATTAGGGTTTCAAAATTGTTAGTCTGACGTTTGGTAAAACGTTTTTAGCAGGTTGTTTACCATTTGACATCGAAAGGTTCGTTTATGTCCCATACCGCCGCTCCCAAGGTTGCTTTTATTTTCGATTGCGACGGCACACTGGTTAATAGCACCCCCGTTTGGGCCTATGCCCAGCCCGAATTATTGCACCGTCACGGTGTCGACGTGACAGTCGACGATTTTGCCCAGTTTGAGCATTTGTCGCTGGAGGCTGAGTGCCAGGCCTACCACGACACCTGGGGCATTGGCGCGAATGGCGAGGAGCTGTACCGCGAGCTCGGCGAGATTTTGATCGATGGGTACTCCAAGGTGCCGCCGCGCGAGGGGCTCCTGGCTTTTTTGGAGGAGGCGAAGGCGGCGGGCATTGCCATGTGCGTTGCCACGTCCACGCCGGCCGAGCTGGTGCAGTCCGCGCTCGCTGGTGCCGGGCTCGACGCCTACATGGAGTTTGTGACCACCACGGGCGAGGCAGGTCGTTCCAAGCAGTTCCCCGATGTGTATGAGCTGGCGCTGCGCCGCCTTGAGGAGCGCCACGGATGCATGTTTGAGCGCGCTTGGGTGTTTGAGGACGCCGTCTTTGGCCTAAAGAGCTCTGGCTCTGCCGGCTTTAAGCGCGTGGGCATCTATGACCCGCACGGCCGCATGAAGCGCGACGACGTGCTCGCCAACTGCGATATCTTTATCGACAGCTACGAGGAGCTGGATCTGGCCCGCGTACTTTCGTTTGAGGGATAGGCGAGGGCTGTGGCTTGCAAGGTATTAGTGGTCTGCGGCTCGCCCGTGGTGGCGAGCGCGGATCTGTTGCGTAGGCTAGTAGGGGAATGTGACCACGTTGTCGCCGTGGACCGCGGACTCGATGCGCTGCTGGGCGCTGGCCTGAGCTGCGACGTCTATGTGGGGGATGCCGACACGGTGAGCGATGCGGGCCGCGCGTTAGTCGATGCCGCCACCGACTTTGAAGTTGAGCGCCACGACCCCTACAAGGACTATACCGATCTGGCGCTGGCGCTCTGTTCCGTCCGCCGCCGCTGGCCGGGTGCCGAAGTGGTTGCGACCTGCGTCACGGGCGGCCGTCCGGACATGGCGCTTTCCGTACTGGGCCTGCTCGCGGGCTACAAGGGCGCCCCAGTCTGGATTGCCGAAGACGAGATCACGGCCCGTATCCTGCACGGAGGCGAATCCTGGGCCATCGAAGGTGCCGAAGGCAGGACGTTTTCTATCATCGCCATAGCCCCTGGGACGTTTGTAAGCGAGCACGGCCTAGAATGGGAACTAGATCACAGTCCTCTGGGCCTGTTAGCCGACACGGGCATCAGCAACGTTGTCAGGTCAACAGCCACGATCCAAGTCCACACCGGCACCGCCATCGCTTACCTATGTCATTAGGCATTTAGAGTCTGACCAAAAAAAGTCCTTGCACGCCGTGCCAACTTCCCCTATAGTATCTCCACGTCACGGGGGCGTAGCTCAGCTGGGAGAGCGCTTGACTGGCAGTCAAGAGGTCAGGGGTTCGATCCCCCTCGTCTCCACCATCGTGAATGCAAAGGCCTCCGGAATTCCGAAGGTCTTTTTTCATGCCAAAACACCATGCGCCACAAACCCCACCTACGCCAACAAAAGTTGCACAAATTTTTTCCCATGTCTGTACATAGTTTGTTAGCCAAACGCGATTATCAGTGTAGATCGCCGTTCCATATGGGCTTCAGGAACACGCCTAATCACCGTTAGCATCCCATTAACCTGCATCAACGTGAACAACATCCCAAAATAACCCCCTTAAGCACGCTAAATGAACGATATGTTGTCCAACGCAGCCCAAATCAGTTTCGCTAACAACTTGTGCTAGGATAACTACCGTTACATGAGTTCAACTGTGCTCACGGCTCTAATAGGCCACATAGCACGGGGTTGATCAGCATCCGGTCGTAACGGCGGTGCTAGAAACACCACGAGCTCCAATATCGATTGCCAAGCGCGATTTTGCACTTGCTTTTGCGGGCGTTTAAAAGTTCGCATTGGGTAGTGCATCAAGTTACTAAGGCAAATCACAGCAGTCTTTCAGCTGTTTGCGTGCGGTCCAATTTTGTTCCCGCTTAACTGGTTCGCACGCAGCCAGCTGGGGTCGTGGTCATTTTTGCGATACACGTCCGCGACTCTAGCAACTGCTTCTATACATACCGTTCACGGTGGGGCAGAGCCACGTGCTTGTCTGACTGGGCTCAGGGTTTGAATATGGAGCGCCTTCGCGCACAAGCGCCCTGGCGAAGCCATATCCAAACCCCGTGAGCCACACGTAAGACAGCAAGGGGGTGGTGCTCGTGTGGTATGTGATCCAGGTCATTAACGGTCGCGAAGACGTAATACGCGAGCGCATCGAGCGCGTGGTGCCTGCGGGCGCCATGCAGGAGCTCTTTTATCCCCAATATCAAACCGAGATCAAAGTTCACGGCGGATGGGTTAAAACGACTAAGCCGCTCTTTCCCGGTTATCTCATCTGCGATACGGCAGATCCCCGTACCGTGCAACAGTATCTGCTGCGTATGGACGACTTTGCCCGGGTGTTATCCCAGGACGGTCAGTTTGTGCCGCTGGCAAAAGAAGAGGTCCAGCTTATTGGCGGCTTTACGCATAGGGGAGACCGCGTAGTGCCCATGAGCGAGGCTCTAAAAGACGGTGATCAGGTCGTAGTGACGGCAGGTCCGCTGTTGGGCCACGAAGGCCTTATCAAATCCATTATCAGACGCAAGAGCACTGCTTTTTTGGAGCTCAACCTGTGCGGCCGACGCGTAACTACGCGCGTTGGCCTTGCCGTGCTTTCGGCCGAGCAGCGCGTAATTCGAAACCTTAAAAAGGCGATTGCTTAGCTGCTGGCGACTGCTTAACGAAAAAGGGAGGATCCCCGGGGGCCGGGGATAACGGAATCAATAGGGAAGAGAAGAAGAGTTTTGAACACCGAATCTAAGAGCGCAAAGCAAAAGGGGAAGCTGAGCGCCTTCGAGCCGTATGCGTTGATGGCATATGACATTGCGGCAACTTTTATTGCAGTGTTTGTCGCATCGTGGGGAACGCAGCATTGGGCGACGCTCAGCGGAGCAGCCGGCGCATGCCCGGCTATTCTTGTGCTTGCGCTTGTTAACGTTGTCGTCTTTTGGTTCTTCCACATGTATAGCAGCTTATGGCGCTATGCGAGCATTTCCGAGGCTGGACGTATTGTTGCTGCTGTAACGGTAGGCTCAGTCATTGGCGACGTTATCTTTAACGTGTTATTCGGCAAGGGCATGTCGCTCCGCGAGGATGTTATGGCATGGGCCGTTGTGCTCATCATTTGCGGTGGCGGACGCTTTGCCATTCGCGCCATTTATGGTAGCCAGCTCTGGCGATTTAAAAGCAATTCCGATGCGCATCTCCCGCGCACGCTCATCGTAGGAGCAGGGGAGACCGGCTCTCTCTCCATCAAACGTATGTTCAACGGAGACCCTGATATGATCGGTGATCCGGTTGCCGTTGTTGACGATGACCCCAATAAACAAAACCAGCGTATTCATGACGTTAAGGTTTGCGGTACTTGCGCCGATATCCCTACTATTGCGCACGATTGTGAAGCGGAGCGGATTGTCGTGGCAATTCCGAGCGCCACGCATGAAGAGCGTCAGCGTATCTATGACCTATGCATGAAGACAGGCCTTAGGGTCCTCACGCTCCCCAATGTCCGCGATATTCCGCAGGATGGTGTAGGCAGGGTTGCCCTTCGTGAGGTCGAAATCAGTGACTTGCTTTCTCGCGAGGAGAAGTCGCTTGACCTTAACCAGATGGGTTATGTTACCGGTAAGCGCATTTTGGTCACGGGCGGCGGTGGATCTATTGGCTCAGAGCTTGTACGTCAGTTGCTTCCGGCAAAACCTGCGCAAATCGTGTTGTTCGACATTTACGAGAACACTACCTACGAGCTATATCACGACATCATCAAGACCGCTCATGATCAAGGCACTGATATTCAAGTCTATATCGGCTCCATTACGCATCTCCCAGCGATTACCAAGGTCTTTGAGAAGTACCATCCTCAAGTTGTTTTCCACGCTGCAGCCCACAAGCACGTTCCTCTTATGGAACACAACGCCCGCGAGGCAATCGAGAATAACGTTTTTGGCACGCTCAACGTCGTGCGTCTTGCCGACAAGTACCAGTGCAGCCATTATGTGCAGATTTCTACCGATAAGGCGGTTAATCCCACTAACGTAATGGGTGCCACCAAGCGTATGGACGAGATGATCGTTCAGTATTACGCGGCAAACAGTAAGACCATCTTTACGGCTGTTCGCTTTGGCAATGTTCTGGGTAGTCATGGATCGGTTATTCCGTTGTTTAAGCGCCAGCTTCGTGAGGGTGGCCCTATCACCATTACGCACAAGGACATCACGCGTTACTTCATGACCATCCCCGAGGCTAGTAAGTTGGTCATTACTGCTGGCGCACTTGCTCATGGCGGCGAGATCTTTGTTCTGGACATGGGTGAGCCGGTCAAGATCTATGACCTTGCCATCAACCTTATTACGCTGAGCGGTCTTAAGCCTGGCAAAGATATCCAGATCAAAGAAGTCGGCCTGCGTCCTGGCGAAAAGATGTACGAGGAGCTCCTTATGGACAATGAGCAGCTCCTGCCTACCAAGCATTCCGAGATTCGCATCTCCACAGCCGAGGCCGACAAGATGGAAGAGATTAAAGACAAGCTTGAGAAGCTTCATGACTGCCTCGACAAGGATAACGACACGGTTAAGTCCGTGCTCGCTGAGGTTGTACCTACATATCATCCGCAGTTTAACGATTAGGGATAAGGAGTCACGATGGACATTAAGCCCTTTGAGAACAAGGTTTGGCTAAGCTCGCCTACCATGCACGGCGATGAGCTCAAATACATTACCGACGCATATGAGACCAACTGGATGTCGACGGTAGGCGAGAATATCAACGAAATCGAACACCAAATGGCCGAAAAGATTGGTTGCGGCTATGCCGTTGCCCTTTCTTGCGGTACTTCTGCCTTGCATCTTGCCATGAAGCTCGCTGGAATTAAGCCCGGTGATGAGGTCCTTTGCAGCGATATGACGTTCGACGCAACGGTGAACCCAGTTGTTTACGAGGGCGGTGTCCCTGTATTTATCGATACTGAGCGAGACACTTGGAATATGGATCCCGTCGCTCTTGAAAAGGCTTTCGAACTGCATCCGACTGCAAAGGTCGTTGTGGCGGCGCATCTTTACGGAACGCCTGGCAAAGTCGAAGAGCTTCGTTCAATTTGCGATGCGCACGGGGCTGTCCTTGTTGAGGATGCTGCTGAGTCACTTGGCGCCACGTATAAGGGTTGTCAGACTGGTACGTTTGGTGACATCAGCGCCATTAGCTTTAACGGCAATAAGATCATTACCGGTTCCGCTGGTGGCATGCTTTTAACTGATAGCAAAGAGGCAGCCGATAAAACGCGCAAATGGTCGACCCAGTCGCGTGAAGCCGCTCCCTGGTACCAGCATGAGGAGCTTGGTTATAACTATCGCATGAGCAATGTAATTGCCGGTGTCGTGCGTGGCCAGATTCCGTATCTGGAGGAGCATATTGCCCAAAAGAAGGCTATTTACATGCGTTACAAAGAGGGCTTTAAGGGTCTGCCGGTGAGCATGAACCCCTATGACCCTAACGTTTGTGAGCCGAACTTCTGGCTTTCTTGCCTACTAATAGACCCTGACGCAATGTGCAAACAGGTTCGAGGCGAGAGTGAGGCACTTTACGTAAGCGAGCCTGGCAAGAGCTGTCCTACCGAGATTCTTGAGGCTATTGCTGCCTTTAACGCCGAGGGTCGTCCAATCTGGAAGCCTATGCACATGCAGCCTATTTATCGCATGAATGCTTTCGTAACGCGCGAGGGCAATGGTCGAGCTAAGACCAACGCGTATATTTCCGGCGGTGCAACGGGTACAGATGGCTTGCCTTTGGATGTGGGCGCCGATATCTTCCATCGTGGTCTCTGTCTGCCCTCCGACAACAAGATGACGCCCGAACAACAGGACGTGATCATCGAAGTGATTAGGCGTTGTTTTGAGTAGGTCGGGTAACGAAACTTTCTACCAACGTTATGGTAAACGGGTCATTGACCTGTGCCTGTCTCTTGTCCTGCTTATTCTCTTCTGGTGGGTACTGGCAATCGTGGCAATTCTGGTGCGTGTGAAATTGGGCGGCCCTGTGCTGTTCAAACAGCCTCGCCCGGGCAAGGATGAAAAGATATTCAAGCTGTATAAGTTTCGTACTATGACAGACGAGCGCGACGAAAAGGGGAATCTTTTGCCCGACGAGGTGCGCTTGACAAGGTTTGGCAAGGCTTTGCGTGCGACGAGCTTGGATGAGCTGCCAGAGGTGCTCAACATCGTGCGAGGCGAGATGGCTATTATCGGGCCGCGTCCGCAGCTGGTGCGCGATATGGTGTTCATGACGCCCGAACAGCGCAAGCGCCATTTTGTGCGGCCGGGTCTTTCTGGGTTGGCCCAGGTGAACGGGCGTAACGCCATTGCCTGGGATGACAAGCTTGCCTACGACCTGGACTATATCGAGCACATTACATTCGCGGGTGATGCCGCCATTTTCTTTAAGACCCTCGCCAAAGCCTTCTTGAAACATGAAGGCATTACCGAGGACGGCATGGCCACCTCCGCCGACTACGGCGACTATTTGCTTGCCGAGGGCCGCGTGACGTGCGAAGAGTACTACGACCTGCAAGAGCAGGCGAAGAAACTATTGAACGAAACGGTCGTGATTCAGTGAGGGAAAACGCTCAGGAGTTCGGCCTTGTATCCGTCGTAATGCCATCCTACAACTCTGAAGACTTTATTGCGGAAAGCATAAAGAGCGTACAGTCGCAGACATACGGCGACTGGGAGCTGCTGATCGTTGACGATTGCTCGACGGACGGCACCGTCGCTGTCGCTGAGGCGATAGCCATGGATGACTCGCGCGTCCACGTTTTCTCAAACGAGCGCAACTCTGGCGCGGCATGCTCGCGTAACCGCGCGCTTCGAGAGGCAAAGGGCGACTGGATCGCCTTTCTGGACAGCGATGACCTTTGGGGGCCGGACAAGCTGGAGAGGCAGCTCGCGTTCATGCGCAAAAGCGGCTGCAGTTTTTCGTACACGGAGTATGAGACGATGGACGAGGGCGGAGAGTCCCAAGGGCGTCGCTTCTCGGGGCCTGCGCTTATTACACACTCAGGCATGCGCCGTTATTGCTGGCCAGGGTGTTTGACCGTAATGTACGATGCGCATGAGGTCGGCCTGGTGCAGATAGCCGACCTGAAAAAGCACAACGACTATGCCATGTGGCTGAAGGCGGCCAAGAAAGCTGACTGCATGCTGTTGCCTGAGGTGCTCGGGCGATATCGGGTGAGAACGTCTTCTGTCTCGCACGGAGTTGGACTCAGGGGCCAGGTCGCTCATCTCTACGTTCTCTGGCACGAGGGCGAGGGCATGTCGGCTCCGCTCGCTTGCTGGAGGACATTCATAAATCTGGTTTTTGGTGCGTACAAGAAGATGAAGTACGTCAGCAACTGTGACTGAACATGCGAGGCAAGGCTTTCTATAGATGGAAATTACTAAACAGATAAAGACGGTCGGCATTATCGGGCACTTTGCTGAGGGGCTCGACATGGCGGATGGTCAGGTCGTGAAGACTCGAACTGTCCGTGAGTTGTTGCGCGATGTCTGCGGGAATGAGAATGTCAGATCTGTCGACACGCGTGGGTGGCAGAAGCATCCGATTGCACTTATTCGTGAGTGTACCGAACTCGCGAAGTTCTCTGATGTCCTCATTATGCTTCCGGCCCATAACGGACTGAAAGTCTTTGCGCCATTGCTCATTAACTTGCGGAAGCGACATGGCTGTAAAGTCGTGTATTCAGTTATCGGCGGGTGGCTCGCCGAATTTATAGCCGGACAGTCTTTGCTCACGAAGAAGCTCAAATCGTTCGATGCGATACTGGTTGAGTCCCAACGAGTTAAGGCTCTGCTCACCGATCAAGGCTTCGAAAACGTGCTCGTCGCATATAACTACAAGCGCCTGCCACTTCTCGAATCCTCCGAACTTGAGAAGCCATCCGGTGAGCCATGGCCTTTAGCGGTCTTCTCCCGCATCTACGAGGACAAAGGCATTGACGACATCGTGTGGGCTGTGCGCAAGGCGAACAGCCAGCTTGGTCGTCGCGCCTTCAGGCTCGACATTTACGGAAACGTCCTAGCCGAGTACAAGGAGCACTTCCACGCGCTCATGGCAGACTGCGACGTCTCCGAGGTCGCCTACAAGGGCGTGGCGCCCGCGGGCGAGAGCACTTCGGTCCTCAACGGGTACCTTGCCCTGACCTTTCCAACGAGGTACCCGGGCGAAGGCGTCCCAGGCACCGTGGTCGATGCTTACTGTGCCGGTATCCCCGTAATTGCGTCGCAATGGCCAAGTTATGCCGAGATGGTCCAAGAAGGCGAAACGGGCTTGACGTATGAATTCTGCAATCGTGAGGCGTTGCTGGATATCCTACTTAATCCCAGGCTGCCCAAGCAGCTGCTTGAAATGAAAAAATCTTGCCTTCACAAGGGGCACGACTACTCGTACGAAACGGGCTTGAGGACATTCAAGCTTCTTGTTGAAAGCAATTTCGATGTGCACAAACAATAAACCTCAGCGACTGCTCTGCATTGTGTCGAATATGGACACAGGTGGTGCTGAAACATTCTTAATGAAGATGTATCGACAGCTAGATCGAACGCGTTATCAGATGGACTTTGTTGTTTCCGGCGATAAGCGAGGCTATTACGAAGACGAAATCGAACGCCTTGGAGGCAGAGTTTTTAGAATCACTCGTAAAACGAAAGATTTTTCTGCCTACCGACGCGAGCTCACACTTGCAGTTCGTGATGATGGATGCCCCAACGTGCTTCGTATTGGATCGGATGCACTTTCAGCAATAGATCTCTGGGTTGCCAAGAAAGCGGGTGCATCTCGACTTTTTATGCGTTCAAGTAACGCCAGTGACGGCAAGGGTGTTATTGGTCAGTTTATTCAGAAAGCTATTCGCCGCCCTTTGACTTCAATTGCAGATGTAAAGATTGCACCTTCTGACCTTGCTGCCGAATATGCTTTTGGTCCTAAAGCAATTAGGCGAGGTGAAGTTCGTTATCTTCACAATGCTCTTGATCTTAATCAATATCAGTTTTCTCTTGAAATGCGTAGGTCAATTCGCAATGAACTCGGTTTAAACGACAATTCTCTTGTTGTTGGACATGTTGGGCGCTTTACTGCTCAGAAGAACCATGAATTCCTTCTTAAAGTATTTGCTGAATTACTAAAACAAAGATCTGACGCCCGTCTCGTGTTGGTGGGCATGGGAGAGCTTGAGCACAATATTCGTGAGAAAGCAAAAGTTTTGGGAGTACTTTCTAATATCATTTTTACTGGCCTGCGCTCTGATATCCCGGCTTTATTGTCTGCATTCGATGTTTTCGTTCTGCCATCATTATATGAGGGCATGCCAAATGTCGTAATTGAAGCTCAGGCCGCAGGCCTTCATTGCGTCGTTTCTGACACGGTAACGAGAGAAGTAAATGTCACAGGCGATGTTGCGTTCCTGCCCTTTACTGATACTGATCTTTGGGTTAATTCGGTGTTGTGTGCTGGCGAAGCAGCAAGAGTTGATAAACGAAATCAGATGGCAGATGCCGGTTATGACATCAATGAAGAAGTCAAGCGATTCGTTACCCTGGTCTATGGAGCCGACGATAACGCTCGGGAGTTACAGTAAATGATTCCATATTTAACCTTTATCATCATTGCTGGAATCGTTGCCCTTATCTATAGGGGCGTTTGCGAGGGCGGAGATATCCGAAAGAGCGATGGGCTAAAGGATGTTAACTGGACGCCTTACGCCGCCTGCCTTTGCGTCGCCCTTATCTGTTTTGTGGCTGTCCGCGATATTACAGTCGGAGCGGATAATCCAAATTACCTCGGATCCTTACATTACTATGCGGGCATCTCGTGGGGTGAGGTGTTTACCGCTAAGCTCGTATGGCCATACGATTATGAACCGCTTTACTTCCTGCTTACGAAAATTTGCGCTCATTTCTTTTTATCTGACCATGCATTCTTTTTTATTATCGGTATTTTGATTTATCCACTGGTATTTGATTTTTTTATACGCTATAGCGAATCTCCCTATGTCAGCTTTCTCATCTACTGCGCTTTAAGCCTCTTTGCATATAGCCTAGGTGTTTACCGCCAGATGATTGCTTTTTCGATTTGTTTATTTTCAACTCGTTGGATCGACTCTAATAAACCAATTCCATTTGTTCTCACCATAGTTCTTGCCATGGCCTTCCATTCATCATCGATATGCTTCGCTCTTCTCTGGTTTTACAAAAAAATAGATGTAATGCACTTACTTAAGGTTGCGATTCCTGTCTCCTTTCTCTTCCTTGCTCTTGGGCGCGCTTTGGCAATGGTGGCTGTAAAGATTTTTCCGCAGTATGCTCATTTTGTTGGTTCTAAATATGATGTTGAAGGCGGAAGCTTTAGCATGCTCGTCATTCTCTTATTTGTGGCGGTTGTTGTTCTTTACGCGCTTCGGGATACGAATGATTTCGAAAAAAGTCCTCAAATGGTGAAGGTCTCTATTTTTGCGCTGAGTCTAGCGCTGTGTCTCCAGGCTGCATCATATTCAATGGTCATCATGGGACGTGTTCTCTCTTATTATTCTATTTTCTTAGCCATTCTTATTCCTTATTTGATGATGCATTGTTTTGGCAGACATGGACGAGTGCTGAGTTTTTATTTCGTAGTACCTATCTCCATCGCTTTATTTGCCAACAGTATGTCAACTTTAATTTAGTCATCCACTGTAATTCAGGAGTTTCAAGTGAACAAGCTTTCAAAGTTTATTAATAACCCTTGGATAGCATACGTTTTCGCTGCTGGATATGGGCTCACCAATTGGGTCCCCGATGAGCCCCATCTAAAGGCAATGTTTAGGGGGACGGTTGGTGAAAAGCTCGATCTTAAAAATCCAAAGACATTCAATGAAAAGCTTCAGTGGCTTAAATTGCATGATAAGAACCCCCTTTATAACACTCTAGTGGATAAGTATCGAGTGAAACCTTGGGTCGCGGAGCGTATCGGCGTGGAGCATGTCACCAAGACCTACGCGATGTGGGAGGAAGTTGAGGATATCGATATCACGGATCTTCCTGACCGGTTCGTACTCAAGACAAATCACGATTGCGGAGGCGTTGCCATCTGCAGCGACCGAAGCACCTTTGATCTCGATGCTGCGAAGAAGAAATTGGCGAAGCACCTTAAGACCAATTACTTCTGGCGTACCCGAGAGTGGCCATATAAGGATGTCAAACCATGTGTTTTCGCCGAGGAGTATCTTGATCCTGCTGAGGGCAAAAGCGATCTGACTGATTACAAGATTATGTGTTTTGATGGAAAGGCCTGCTGCGAGTTCACTTGCACCGATCGATCCGAGGGCGACTTGCGCGTTGATTTCTTCGACCCCGAATGGAACCATCTGCCGTTTACCAGGCATTATCCCAACGCGGACATTCCTCCGAAAGCACCTGCGAGCTTGAAACAAATGGTTTCTGACGCTGAGCTGCTATCAAAGGAGATTCCGTTCGTTCGGGCCGACTTTTATGAGGTTGCCGGTCAGTATTACTTCGGAGAACTGACATTCTTCCCAGGCGGTGGTTTTGAGGAGTTCGACCCTTCCTTGTGGGATGAAAAGCTCGGCTCCTGGATACAACTCCCCGATAGTATCGGGGGGGGGTGCTTCCAAAATGAAACAACGATATTGTGGGTCCATGGCATTGTGAAACGTGATAACTCTCCGGCAGACTATAAGGTCAGCTGTTTTAATGGCGTACCAAAGCTCATCGAAGTTCATCGCGGGCGTTTTTCCAACCATACGTGCGACTATTTCACTCCAAGTTGGGATTCCCTGCCTGATCTCGAATGGGGCGACATACCCAAGTCCAATTATAAGATCCCTGCTCCTTCGAGACTCAACGAGATGCTCAATTACAGCTCAGTTCTTACCGAAGGGTTCCCAGAAATGCGCGCTGATTGGTATTTAGCGGGGGATAGGCTCATCTTCGGCGAGCTTACGCTTTTCAACGATGGCGGGTTCGGCGCTATAGATGATGCGGACGACTCTCTTCTTGGTTCCTTTATTGATCTTGACTTAGCTTTTGGGAAAAAATGATTGAAGGAAGATGACTGACGAATTAACTCAAAAGGCTTCTTCGGCTACCAAATGGTCCCTTGTGACCGAGGTGGTCGTTAAGCTAATATCACCGCTTACCCAGATCGCCCTTGCGCATATTCTTGCGCCAGAGGCTTTCGGTGTTGTGGCTACCGTTACCATGGTAACGAGCTTCGCGGACATGCTTTCGGATGCGGGTTTTCAGAAGTACCTCATCCAGCACGAGTTCAGGGACAAGTCCCATCTCTTCCGAAGTGCTAACGTCGCCTTTGTGACGAACTTGTTCGTCTCCTTAGCACTCTGGTCTCTCGTAGCTTTATTCAACGAGCCTCTTGCTGCCCTTGTGGGCAACGATGGCCTTGGAATTGTCCTCATCGTCGCTTGTGCTTCTCTTCCCCTTACCGCCTTGAGCAGCATCCAGCTTGCGCTGTTTCACAGGGCCTTCTCCTTTAAGGAGTTATTTGTCGTCAGGGTCGCAGTGGCCCTCGTCCCTTTGTTTGTTACTGTACCCTTAGCGCTTCTCGGTTTCGACTTCTGGTCGCTTGTGATCGGCACTATTATCGGCAACTTAGTGAATTCTCTAGTCTTGACCCTTAAGTCGGATTGGAAGCCTTCCCTTTTTTACTCATTTGCCGAATTGAAGGAGATGCTGTCATTCAGTTCATGGACGCTTCTCGAGCAGTTTTCCATTTGGCTTACGTCTTGGATGGGAACTTTCATCGTAGGCTCCCTGTTAACTCCGTACTACCTTGGTCTTTACAAGACATCAATCTCAATGGTTAATACCGGCATGGGCATCATCACGAGTGCGACAACTCCCGTGCTATTTGCTGAACTATCTCGAAGGCAGAGTGACGATGAATCGTTTCAGCTCGCCTTTTTCCACATGCAGGAAAAGGTCGCCTTGTTCGTCGTTCCTCTGGGTTTCGGGATTTTTCTTTACCGTGACTTCGTGACTAGCCTCGTACTTGGACCGCAGTGGTCTGAGGGCTCTTTGATGTTTGGTCTATGGGCCTTAAGCAGTGCCGTAGTGATACCGATCGGCTATTATGCAAGCGAGGTCTTCAGAGCTAAGGGCAGACCAAAGCTATCCTTTGCCTCGCAGGTCTCCTATCTCCTAGTCATGGTTCCAGTAACTTACTATGCCGCATCCCTCGACTTTAATGAGTTTGCGCTCTATAGCTCACTTTTACGTCTGGTAGCCATCGGAATCGACGTCTTCATCCTCAAAGCCTTTATTAAATTCCCTGTTGGCAAAATGATTGCTCGCTTGCTTCCGATTTTTGCTTGCTCCGTCGTGATGTTCACCTCTGGCTGGGTTCTTGATAGCATCTGTCTCCCGACCATCCCTGGGATAATCATGTGTGTGATTGTTTACGCACTGTGCTGCGAGATTTTCCCGTCGACTCGCAAACAACTTAATTCGCTTTATTCGAGATTTCTCTAATAGATTGGCTATGTAACTTATGTTTGGTAAACAAAAACGGGGGGGGTGCCCCGATTGGCAGCGTTATGGAGAAGACACTTCACTTATGACTGACCACGCCCTCAGATTTCTATGGGTGCTCCGAAAGACCCAGCGCTCCTCCAATCCTATCTGGAGGTTGATGTTGCAGCATATGCGCGAAAGGTATGGACTCGAGATATCCCGCTCAACTGATATCGGACCGGGCCTTTATCTGGGCCACGCATACAATATCACGGTGAACCCGGCTGCCATCATCGGCTCGAATTGCAACCTGCATAAGGGCGTGACTATTGGCCAAGAGAACCGAGGGAAGCGTGAGGGTGCTCCGGTAATTGGGGATTGCGTCTGGATAGGCGTCAATGCGACCTTGGTCGGCAGAATCTCGGTGGGAAACGATGTCCTTATTGCACCTGGGGCGTACGTGAACTGCGACGTTCCTAGCCACTCGATTGTGCTAGGCAATCCTTGTCGCGTGATTCCTCGAGTTGGCGCAACGGGTGGATATATTAACCGCAAGGTGCAAATTTAGAACTCTAACCTACCTAACGAAAGAGATTATATGACAACTAGAAAAGTGCTCGTCACCGGGGCCGCGGGCTTCATCGGTGCATTTCTCGTCAAGAAGCTGCTCGAAGAGACCGATGATGCCATCGTCGGCCTCGACAATCTCAACAGCTATTATGATCCTGGCATCAAGGACGCGCGCCTTCGCATGCTTGCCGAGGCCGATATCAACGGCTGCTTCACCTTCGTGCGCGGCGATTTGTGCGATGCCGCCCTCATCGAGCGCCTGTTCGCACAGAGCGGCTTCGACGTCGTTGTGAACCTCGCCGCCCAGGCGGGCGTCCGCTACTCCATCGAGAACCCGCGCGCCTACCTGGAGAGCAACCTCGTCGGCTTCTTCAACGTGCTCGAGGCCTGCCGCCACCACCCGGTCAAGCACCTGGTCTACGCCAGCTCCAGCTCGGTCTACGGCGGCAACAAGAAGGTGCCGTTCTCGGAGGAGGACCGCGTCGACTCGCCGGTGTCGCTCTGCGCCGCCACCAAGAAGTCTAATGAGCTCATGGCCGCGGCTTACTCCAAGCTCTACTCCATCCCGGCCACCGGCCTGCGCTTCTTTACGGTGTACGGCCCCATGGGCAGGCCCGACATGGCCTACTTCGGCTTCACCGAGAAGCTGCGCCGCGGGGACACCATCAAGATCTTCAACATGGGCGACTGCCGCCGCGACTTCACCTACGTCGACGACATCGTAGAGGGCGTGAAACGTGTAATGGACGCCGCGCCCGAGGTGAAGATGGGCGAGGACGGGCTGCCCCTCGCCGCGCACCGCGTCTACAACATCGGCAACTCTCATCCCGAGAACCTGCTCGACTTCGTCGACACGCTGCAACGCGTGCTGGTGGAGGAGGGCGTGCTGCCTGCGGACTACGACTTCGAGGCCCACAAGCAACTCGTGCCGATGCAGCCCGGCGACGTGCCCGTCACCTACGCCGACACCACGGCGCTCCAGCGCGACCTGGGCTACAAGCCCGCGACGCCGCTTGAGGACGGCCTGAGGGCCTTTGCCAAGTGGTATAAGCGCTACTACAACATTTAGGAAATCATGGCCCTGTAACAGGGGCCATTTTTCATGCGAATTATTGTTCTTTGACAATTGGAGAATGACATGAAGATCGCTGTCGCCGGTACCGGCTACGTCGGCCTGTCCCTCGCCGTCCTGCTCTCGCAGCACAACGAGGTTCACGCGCTGGATATCGTGCCCGAAAAGGTCGAGAAGATCAACAACTACCAGTCGCCCATCCAGGACGACGAGATTGAGCGCTTCCTGGCGGAGGCCAAGGCGGGGGAGCGCGAGCTCGACCTGCACGCCACCGTCGACGTTGCAGAGGCATACACGGGCGCCGACTACGCCGTCATCGCCACGCCCACCAACTACGACAGCGATAGGAACTTCTTCGACACGAGCTCCGTCGAGGCCGCCATCGCCGCTGTGCGCTCGGTGAACCCGGATGCCTGGATCGTCATCAAGTCGACCATCCCGGTCGGCTACACCGCAGGCCTGCGTGAGAAGCTAGGCGACAGCAAGATCTTCTTCAGCCCGGAGTTCCTGCGCGAGAGCAAGGCGCTCTACGACAATCTGCACCCGTCTCGCATCGTGGTGGGCGCGCCGAAGGATGACGTCGACGCTGTCACGGCTGCCGAGCGCTTCGCACGCCTGCTTGCCCAAGGGGCGGACCCCGCGGAACTCGAGCGCGTGAACGCCGACGGTACCGTGGGCATCCCGGAGCTGGTGCTGGGCACCACCGAGGCCGAGGCCGTCAAGCTCTTCGCCAACACCTACCTGGCGCTGCGCGTGGCCTACTTCAACGAGCTCGACACCTACTGCGAGGTCCGCGGCCTCAACACCCGCGACGTCATCGACGGCGTGTGCCTGGAGCCGCGCATCGGCTCCCACTACAACAACCCCAGCTTCGGCTACGGCGGCTACTGCCTGCCCAAGGACACCAAGCAGTTGCTGGCCAACTACAAGGACGTGCCGCAGAACCTGATCGAGGCTATCGTGGAGGCCAACCGCACCCGCAAGGACTTCGTTGCCGACGAGGTGCTGCAGATGGTGTGGGACCGTGTCTACGAGGGCAAGCCGAAGCCGGTCGTGGGCGTGTACCGCCTGACGATGAAGTCCAACTCCGACAACTTCCGCGCGAGCTCCATCCAGGGCGTCATGAAGCGCGTGAAGGCCAAGGGCGTGCCCGTGGTGGTATACGAGCCCACGCTGGACGCGCCGGAGTTCTTCGGCTCCGAGGTGACCCACGACCTAGAGGCCTTCAAGGCCGGCTGCGACGTGATCGTGGCCAACCGCTGGAGCGACGAGCTCGCGGACGTGGCGGACAAGGTGTACACGCGCGACCTTTTCAAGCGCGACTAGCGAACTTCCTTAGGGCGATAAGAGGCCCCAGCCACCACGCGGTGGCTGGGGCCTCTCTTGTTTAGGGCAGGCCATGGAGGCGCTGTGCATGCCATTCGTTCGTTGCGACGCCATTTTTCATGACCGCGGGCGCCTTGCGGTGGTGTCCCGATTGTTGGTGTAATCGCCTAGAATCTAATCGTCATTCTACTCCAATATCATGCTGCCTTCCTTCCTATCGGATGGTCGATCCCGAGGATTCGATCGCGAAGGCATACGGGAAGAACGCGGCCGCTCCCTCGGCTTCCTGCACGAGGAACGCTAAGGAGCACGCCAAGCGCATCATCGAGCACATGGTGGCTGACCTCATATGCAAATCAAAGAGGCCCCGGAGATACGCGTCGGAATTCAGATAATTCGTGCGAAGCACTTCTAATCGCCTATTTCCCGATAACGTTCTTGGGAAATATCAAAGTTCGTAGCGTCTTCTTGTCGAGCGAGCCACATATACTAAGCATCTCTCTGCTTCGTTTGAGCCTCGGGTCATCATCGCTGTCGAGGAAGATTTCCGCGCATAAGTCTTCGATGTATCTATTTCGAATGTCATCAGTTGGCTCACCGCCTTTCTCGAAGTATTTGCACTCTCCCAGTATGATGCGGTCTAGATACTCCATGAATTTATCGTTCTCTTTTGCGAACTCAAATACATGGTCGAAGCGTTTTCCGGTTTTGACCAGCTCCCATTGTTCGGGCTCATATTCCGCCATTGTTAGGAAGGTCGGCAAAAGTGCATTCTTTGAGAACGAGATTGACCAGTCTCCTTCCCTGTCGAAGGCGGTCAGTATGTAGATGACACCTTGGTTGAGCTTGTCGATGAACCGGTTGAAATCGCGAAGGCTTCCGTTGTTTTGCTCAATAAACCGTTGGCATATTTCCGTGAAAAAGTATCCGCTATGGATGTTGGCCTGTTTCGCTTCGAGGTACGTATTTGGATTGATTCGGGGCAAATCGAATCGGTAGTCGTAGAAGCGTTGAAGGTATCGCCGGCAGTCGTAATTCTGGCCATAGACTCCTTGGAGTGAGTAGGCAAGTTGCGTTCTGTCCGTTGAATAAACGACCACGATGTTATCCTGAAGGAAAAGAGACTTTGTTTGCTCGAGTAGCTGCATAGCGAATTCCGGCCGACACCTGTCGAGCTCGTCTATGAAGAGCACGGCCCTTTTGGTGACTTCCGGCAGAAGCGCTGACACGAGTTCCTCGGTTTTCGCCCTCAGCTCCTGCCTCTTTCTGAACGCGTTAAGGAAATCGTTACCGCTAATTGCCTCGAGGAGCTTTCCTGCATTCAGCCCCGTTAAAGACAAAGCGCAGTCTATTGCCCCTGCTGCGATATCGGAAACGCTTCTCTCCTGATTGACCTTTTTCTTGTCGGCCATGGTTGCTATGGTTGCCAATAGTGGGGCAATCGGGTCGTTGAAATGGTCGTTTTCCCAGGCATTGAAGTATATTGGCAGAAAAGGATCTTCACTCATCTTGGTCATGAGATTGCTGTCGAAGATCGATGTGTCCGATGGGGCATTTGCGTCGATGTGCGGGTTTCCGAAGCGCAAGGTTTCGATGATTTGTTTGACGAAGAAGGTTTTGCCTGTTCCCCAAGGGGCGTCTATGAAAATAGAATAGGGCCCCTTCACGCTGTAAAGTAGATGGATAAATTGGGCGACAATTTCGCGGCGACCGAGTTGGTCGTGTTTTAGTGATTCCCTGGCGATCTCGCATGTGGGCTCTTCGTCTAATCGTTTCATGTGTGCTCTCTTTTCCTTGGTGCTGCTGGAGGAGGTGCTCATTTCATTGCTAGTATAATCGCACAAGCGTTCGTTACGATTGTAAGCTGCTATATTGATAAACGAGGCGGCGATGTCTCTTGACCTTGGTTTGCATTGGCGAGGACCGTGGGGGTGTCCTGGGCGGTAGAGCAGCGTGTGTGGGGCGTATGAGTTCGTGACCAGAGATGCGAAAGCAAATGTATGATAATGAATTGGCTGCGAGAGCTAAAAGCCTCAACTAGCTGCGCGGGAAACGGCTATCATACGTTCTATATTTAAGTGCTTTCATGGAAGATGTGGTTTGCTAAAACAAATTGCTTATATAGCTACTTGGTCGCTTGTGAAAAAGTCCGCCAAATGGTCGATGACAATCATCGGTGCAATTTCGACGATTATGGCGGTTGTGGGCGTGTCTCTCATTGATCTGCTGCCGAAGGGTTCGGGGTGTCTGTTTAGACTCTTCGTTTTCGTTGTTCTTTTTATTCTGATAGCCATTCTTGCGGCGGTCGTCACATATCGTCGCAGCAGGAGCGGGGTCCATTTGGCGATTAACGGTATGGACATCGACATCGTGGTTGGCGACCTTTTTGTTACGGACGGAGTGAAGGTCATCCCGTTCGATGAGTATTTCGACATCCAGGTCGATGACAAGGTTATTTCAAGGAATTCTCTCAACGGCATTTTTATCAAGAGGTACGCTGATTGGAATACCCTCAAGCGTACAGTCGAAAAATTGGGGCCGAGCTTGTTGGAGCCTTGCAAAGCTGGGGATGGTAGGATTCGCTATCCTCTCGGCACCATCAAGGACTACAACGAGTACGCACTGCTCGCCTTCACGCATATGGACAAACTAAACCGAGCACGCCTTCGCCGTGGCGAATATGAGGAATGCCTGCTCAACATGTGGGATGAGCTAGATAGGATGTATGCCGGCAGACCTGTCGTTCTTCCGCTGCTGGGGTCGGGGATAACCAGGTTCGACGGCGGGAAGCCCTCGGAGGACGACCTTCTTCGCTGCATGCTTTGTACCCTGAGGGCTTCGAAGCGACATTTCAAAGAAGGCGTCGTGGTCGTCTTGACGGAGAAGACCGCTGCACGAATGAGGCTATACGAAGTCAACGGATATATTGAGGCTTGGGAAAATAGGATTGGAGAGAAAGATGGTTTATAGGACGAGGACCTACATCGCTGCTGACTGGGATGGCGACCGAGATGCTGTGGACCAGCTGCACAAATGGAACGACAGCGACTATTGGGGGCTTTCATTTACGGATGCCCACAATTTACAGCAGTCGCGCGATTCCAGCCTGCCCTGCAGCATAAAGAGCTCGCTGAAAGAGAGAATGGATCATTCCAAACGTTTCGTGCTTATCGTGGGGGATTCGACGGACACCGTGACTAAGGGAAGCTGTCGGTATTGCGGAAGCTATAACGCGTGGACTTCTAGCTGTGCCCGCATGCATAGCGTTGATTATCGCAGCTACATCAAGTACGAGTGCGATAAGGCCATGGAGGCCGATATCGATATCGTGGTGCTGTATAACAACACGCGGGTCGACAGGTCGAAGTGTCCTGAGGCTGTTAGGTACCACGGAAACCATGTCGCCATGATGTATTATAGGGACGGTAAATACTATTGGGATTATCCGGCGGTCAAAAAAGCGCTTCAGTAAAGACTTCCCACGCACAGTGTCGAAGCCGGCATGGTCATACCTGTACGCTATCGGATGAAGCTATCCTTTTTCAACTCCAGTTGCTTTAATATGAGCAGGTCTTTGTAAATAGGCAAAAATTGGCCTGACCTCGGTTCGAATGAGTCGAGGCCAGGCCTTTTATCTATCCCAACTCTCCTGCGGCGACCTCGGCGTGTCAAAGTGCAAAATAGGGTCTTTTTCAAAAACTTGGCTTGCAGATTGGAGGGGGACTGGTCCTGCAGGTGCGCCATCGCCACTATGGGACTCCTGAACGAGACGGATGGCGAGGCGGCGGCCGAGCCGCCGATCAGCCCCGTGGAGGCCGTTCGCGCCGAAAGGTCGGGGTTGATTTCCGATCTCAGCCGAACACATTGAGCAAATAGGCCATTCCCGCAGTTAGCTGAACGCCCCCGCGGCCCCTCCTGGGG